>NZ_CAWQAF010000066.1:154303-207024 GCF_963892745.1 Yersinia sp. Marseille-Q3913
CTTCAGGTGTTAGTGTTCTTACGGACGTGAGGGTTCAAGTCCCTCCCTTCGCACCACAATGATTTCAATCTTCTTCCGCTTCATATCTCCTCCAATCGCTATCTGCTTCTCTTATTATTTTTCTTTTATTCAAAAAAACAGCTCGCTGATGCCACCATGCATCAATACTGCGGCAATCCCCCCTAGCAATGCCAAACAAGATGGCAGTAACAGAAAATGCCGCAGCCGAGTGTGATACAGCATACTAATGGTTGCCAGCATCGCGAGTACTATCACTATTCGCAACTGACCGATGGTGATATCAGCCCACTCCAGCAGCGGTAGCAACACAAAAGGGAGCAATATTCCCCAACCACTGGACATTCCACGGCTCAATAACCCACGGATCCCCCACGAACGGTAAGCGGCTAATCTGGCTGAAATCATAATAACGGCCCACTCAAGTGATAATGATAACCAATATCATATATCACTCTTTGCCCGTCTGCATCATGAAGTTGTCATGGGCTAGCACGATGCTGGCATCAGCGAAGAAACATCATGATGACAGGTGGAAACAAAAATGGTAATTTTACTTAAGAAAATTCCCAAAACGATATTAAACGCTTCAAACAAAAATAATTACTTAGAAAAACTATTTATCGTGATGCCTGAATAATATGGCTTCATGAGGATATTGTTTATTTGTCTACTGACAGCACGACATTATGCAGAGTGAATTGAATATGAATAGCCACTCCTACGATCAGCTTCTGAAAAGTAAGCATCGGCTCTCTTTACTGCTTTTTCTATTTCTTAATGCGTCGTCAGCTATTTTTAGTATGATATTACCGTCACCAAAAACACCTGCGGTGACATTGCCGATTGTTATGATCACGGCTATCAGCCTAAGTTCCGCCGCTTATTTAATTTTTATTTCGAGGAAATATGCGGATAAACTGAATTTATTTTCAATCATCATGGGCGTGTTATGGGCCTGGCAAATCATCCTAAAATACGAATATCTAGGCACTAATGAAAATAACTACTTATTGCTTAGCCTGTTTACCATATTCTTTATCAGTACCATTGCGCTGTCTGATAACTTTATCGCTTTTTGCCTGCACACTGCACCGGCGGCGTTAACCGTTATTTTCCTGGATGATTTTCAAAATATCTTCCGCATAACATTCACTCTTATGCTGCCGTTGATTGGCTTCTCTTTGCATCATTTAATGTCGCGTCGCAGCGATGACTTTACCCGAAAACTGGTCGCACATCTTTATAATGAAAGAGAAAAATTCAGTGATTTAAGCATGATAGATCCCTTAACCAGTTTATATAATCGTCGTGGTCTGGAGAACAAACTCGAGACACTACTGGCACAGTCTCCAGGCAATCATTATGTATTACTGCTCGATATCGACCATTTTAAGGCCTATAACGACAACTATGGACACACTATGGGTGATCAAGCTCTGGTGCGGGTTGCTGCGGCGATCCGTGATGCCGTACGTTCACGGGATATCGTGGTGCGCTATGGTGGCGAAGAGTTTTTGGTATTACTGACACATGTGAGTGAAGAGTATGCCAGCCAATTGGCTGAGCGGGTGCGCCAGAGAGTATTAGGCCTTGATATTCCACATGTTTTCAATCATAAAGTATCAACAACCGTGACACTGAGCGCGGGTATATCCCCCCTGCAAGCCTACGATTTGGCATCTTCACTCAAAGCAGCAGATGAGGCGCTCTATCGGGCTAAAAAAGATGGTCGCAATAAGGTCGCTTTTGCTGGAGAGAAATTGTCAAATGTGGAGTCTTCACCCTGATAAAATGGTTGAACCAGCACTCGACTATTATTTTCTCAGCCAGTGGTTGAGCTTAATACTGCGGTATTATTTTTCACTCTCTTTATGTAATTAAGCCGTGCCATCACATATACAAAAATAAATTATTGGCTCATCCTTTAGTAGAAAACATCTATTTAAGCGAATCATTCCAATCCCCCAATGCACATAATGAGTTTTTGAATGATGGTAAATCTATTAATCTCATATCAATACCACCCTATCATCCAGATAATTCCCCCTACGCCCTCAGAGTCAGGGCTTGAATAAAATTCATCTTCGGAAATACAGTGCAATAATGATTATCATTTAAATGAAAGCGCGATAATTCAGGAAAAAGAGCATAGCGGGCAGGAAAAGCATAAGCCCGACAAATGGTTAACATGCCGGACTTAGCCAGACGGCTAAACTAACAGCCGGTTACTGTGCGGTCATTAGAAGGCGACAGATCCCTGTACAAAGAAGGTGCGTGGCTCGCCGACATACTTACCGGAGTTGTTATCATTGGAGCGTGTGAAATAGCGCTGATCAAACAGGTTTTTTACCCCAGCCCCCAGAGTCAGATTTGACCATGCTGGCCCAAAGTTATATTCAGCCCGCGTATTCCATACCATATAACCTGGGATATTCCCGAACTGACCATCGGCACTTTCCTGCGTAATATATCGCGGGCCAGCCCCTGGAGAGCGCTGCTGGGACTGAGCATAGCTGTCCAGATTCCAGACCCAGTTACCGGTTTCGTAGCGCGTCCCGACGGTATAAACCTGACGAGAGTAGAAAGGCAGATCCTTACCGGCAAAAGCACCACTTTTAGTGCTGGCTTTGGTGTAAGTATAACTGGAGTAAACACTTACCCCATTCAGCGCACGATTAAGTTCACTCAAGTCATAACTTAATGCCAGCTCTACCCCTTCGTGAGTGGTCGCACCCATATTGGTCCAGCCGATATCATTGCTGATATATTGCAGCTGGTTATCAAAATCGATGTAGAACATCGTCAGTTCGCCCGTCATGACGGTGTCATCAAAACGAGTGCCGACCTCATAGCTATGGGCTTTCTCTGCCGTCAGACCCGGTGCGGGCGCATTACCACTCCCGCCCTTGCTCAGCTGGAAATACTGCATACTGCCAAAAGAGGTGTTGGCATTGGCAAATAACTTCCACTCGTCAGATAGATGATACATCACGTTCAGTGATGGTAATGGCTCGCTGTAGTGCTTCTCGCGCTGAGTATTGGCAAAAGAGTCATCCACATTGGTACGAATATTCTCATAGCGAATACCGGGGGTGATGGTCCAGTCAGAAATATTAATGGCGTCATCGATATACACTGCATGAGCTTCAGTGCCACCCGAGGTGTGCTGATAGTATTGCGGTGTGGAGGGTGTTGAAGAGAGAGTCGCCGGATTATACCAAGCAGAGCGGTATGCCTTTTCATCCATGGTTTCATTCAGATAGCGGTAACCCAAAGTGACCTCATGGGCACTGCTACCCACTCTAAATAACTGTGAATAACTTGGCTCGATAGCATAAGTGGTGTAATTGCGTGGGTAAGCCACCATGCGCTTTTGGCCCAGACTCGCCCCGGTTCCTTCAGATTCGATATTGCTGCCACGGAAGCTTTTGGTGAAATAGGTCAGTAATTCAAACTGCTTATCATCTTCCTGATGGATATATTTGAATGACATATCACGGCGGCGGCCATCAAACTGATCGAAAGGTCGGGTTGATTGGAAGGGGTTGGCAGCATACTGCGCGCTGGTTAAGCCACCGGGCATACCGGCGTGCGCTTCGTAATAGTGGAAATTAGCCTGCAACTCATCATGTTCGGTCAGTTGATAGCGGGTTTTAAGCATAAAATCATCTATATCAGTATTGTCATTGCTATCGCGGTATCCCTGTCCATGCAAGCCGGAATAGAGCAATGCCGCGCCAAAACCATTATCTGCCGTACCACCCAAAGAGGCGCTACTCAGGGTTTTTAAGCCGCCATGGCTGGCGCCCTGAGTTTGTGCGCTGACTGCACCCCTGAAATCTTGCGGGATAGCTTTGCTATTAAAGTTGATAATCCCGCCCACGTTTTGCGGCCCGTACCGCACTGCGCCGCCGCCGCGGATCACATCAATCGATTGCAGGTTACCGATGGAGAGCGGAGCCATGGAGAGCTGCGGCTGACCATAAGGTGCAACGGCCAGCGGGATGCCATCCATCAAAATGGTTGAGCGTGGCGATAAGCGAGAGGTCAATCCGCGTACCCCCACATTCAGCGAGATGTCGCTACCGCCAGTACCATTACTCTCACGTACCTGTACGCCGGGGATACCGCGCAGTGAATCCCCCACTGTTTGAGCACCCTTCTCGTGAATACGTTGCTGGGTAACAATGGTGCGAGCGCCGGGATGATTTAGGACGACAGTGCTGTTATCGGTATTATCAAGCCAATTCCCCACTACCGAAAGCTGGTCATTTTTGTTGGTTTGGGTTTCAACTGACGATTCAGTCACTGACGGGGAGGATTTCTCTGCGGCAAAAGCAGGTAGCGCCACCGCGACAGAGGCGGCCAGCAGGGACAGTCTGGAAAACGTTAACATTTTGGGCCTATTGCGAAAGGAGTTGTGTCTGATGGTATTTTTGGAAACGCTAATCTTAATGATTACATTTCCCATGTAAATAAATATTGTCGCAAGTAGGTGGAAAACGAGCCAATAAAAACCATGTAAAATAAAAGGCTTAGGTGTTATATGAACATGGCAATAGGTTGCGCTGAGTCAAGATGCAAGCAGCGGCCCATAAATGGGCCGAGTAACGAGTGCCGCTAACAACGCTGCGGCGTCAAGGACGAAGGGGAGTCGCCCAAAACACCCCACTATAATCAATAGCAGTAAACCTCTGATGAATCATTTCCAAATCAGCTTGTGGGTCCAGATCTGCGAACAATTCTGGGTGGAGGAATTTGGCGATGGCTTCTACCGCGACCACATTCAGTGGGCTGTCATAGAACTGGTGATAAACCGCCATCACTTTTTTGTCCTGCACCGATTTCAGCACACTGACACCGGTTCGTGTCATCAGGTGCGCTAATCTTGCCTGCGTAGTGGCAGTATCTGCGCTGTAGCCCAAGGGCACGGCGACGGAACCTTTGTGGCCACGGCTCCAGTCAGCACCTGTCATCAGATAAAAATCAGGGTTGCTGGCAATCAACTGTTCGACGTTAATTTCGCCGCCCATTTCGGGGAACAGTTGGCTACCGATATTACTCCCGCCCGCTTCGGCAATAAATTGCCCGAAGCTGCCTTTGCCGAACGTAGAACAGCAATCCTCGCCAGTCATGCCGGCATGGCGCTCAATGAAAACCGTCGGGCGCTGCTCTGGTTTTAGTGTTGCGACTCGCTGGCGGATAAGATCCAGCCGCTGCTGATAGAACTGAACAAAATCTTCGGCATTTTTCTCTTCACCGAACACCTTACCCAGCAGCTGCATACTAGGCGCTGTATTGGTCAATGGTTGCTGGCGAAAATCAACAAATAGCACTGGAATAGCTGATTTATCTAACTGCGCTAATACACCGCTGGCTTTCAGTTTTGCCAGTAGCCCGGTATCAAAAATGATTAAATTTGGTTGCAGAGAGACTGCCCGTTCAACACTGAAATCAGTGACATAGGGGTTATCGAACAGAGGGATATTATTCACTTCAGGGAATTTTTTGGCATAGCTATCCACCAGATCGGCGGCCTTGACCTTAAGTGAGTTATCCCAGGCAATAATCCCTTTTAGCGGGGTTTGCGGATGGAGAATATTCAATGCTATCAATGCCCTGGCATCAGCCAATATCACTCGTGAAGCGGGCTGAGCTAATGTCACCTGCCGGCCGGCAATATCTGTCACCACTATCGGTGCGGCCAAAATAGAGCATGATGCCGTTAGCGTTAAAAATAGGACGACGGATGATAGGAACCTGCTGATAGTACGACCGAGCATGAAATGTCCTTGGGTAAAGTTGAACGCTAATGATAATCCATATCTTTTCATAAATTGAATCATTGTCTTCAGTGTCGCAATTAAATATTTTTTAATGCCGCTATCTGCTGTTTCCTGCCCTAAATGATTATTTAGTTGCTTTGCTAAACCGATTCTTCTACTTTTAGCAGCAAATAGGATTGAAGAGAATAGGGGTTTAGCATGGAAAACACCATTTGGGTTTTGGGTGATGCGGTAATTGATTTAGTCCCAGAAAATTCAAATAGTTATCTTAAGTGCCCTGGTGGTGCACCCGCCAATGTGGCCGTCGGCATTGCCAGATTAGGCGGCAAAAGCGCTTTTATTGGGCGAGTGGGGCAAGACAGTTTTGGTCGCTTTATGCAGCAAGTATTGCAGCAAGAGAGTGTCGATACCCATGCCATGATCCTGGACCCAGCGCACCATACTTCAACAGTGGTAGTGGATTTGGATCAACACGGCGAGCGCACCTTTACATTTATGGTGACGCCGAGTGCGGATTTATTTCTCCAAGTTGATGATTTACCTGAATTCAAGCCGAATCAGTGGCTACATCTTTGCTCTATTGCCTTGAGCCAGGAACCCAGTCGTAGCACAGCATTTGAAGCAATGCGGCGCATGAAAACTGATGGTGGATGGGTCAGTTTTGATCCCAATATTCGTGCCGATATTTGGCGCGCACCACAAGAACTACTCCCCTGCCTGCAACAGGCATTGCAGCTGGCCGATGTGGTCAAATTATCGTTGGAAGAGCTGAACTTTATCTGCCCACAGCCAGATATCGCCACAGCCATGGCGCAGGTGATGGCTGACTACGCCTGCAAATTGCTGCTGGTGACTCTGGGGGCTGAGGGCGTTTGGGTACATAACCGCCGTGGCCTGAAAAAATATCCAAGCCACAAAATTACCCCAATAGATACCACCGGCGCGGGGGATGCTTTTGTGGCCGGGCTGCTCGCCGCTTTGGCCCAATGTCCAGATTGGCACTTGAGCCAAGATCTCACGGCGGCGATAGAGAGGGCGCAGGCCTGTGGTGCGTTAGCCACCAGCGCCAAAGGGGCCATGACCGCCCTGCCTAATGCGCAACAACTGGCGCAATTTCTACAACGGAATAACTAACCACTTCGCGACATCCGGATACCCTCTTAGCTCCGGCATCCGGTCTTCTTACTCACGCGAGATGTCTTTTTGCTAAACACCCAGCACAGAAATCTCGCCAGACGCCTCTTTTTTGCTATCTCGATCCCCTCCCCCTTCGCCATATCACTCAATTTGTAGCGCAGATCACAATAGCTGAACCGGGTTAGCAAAATGTTTTGCTAATCCCGGAGGATCACCCTTATGTTAGCCATGAAAAACCGGTTTAGCTGTTTAGCATAAATACAATCAATCACATATCGAGTGATATAAAAATGATGATAAAACCAAGCTATCTTGCTGTATCAATAGGACTTATCCTTTCCTGTGCAGCCACCACCACCTCAGCCGCCCCAAAGAGTGATATCGAAGCCCGCCTCAATGCATTAGAGCAGCGATTACAGCAAGCAGAGCAACGCGCGAAAAATGCAGAAACTCGCGCCGTACTGGCAGAAAAACAAGCACAAAAGTTGGAAGTTCGCACGCTTCAGGCAGAAGAGAAAACCGTTCAGGTCGCGAAACGTACCGAAAAATTAGAAAACAAAACATCCAGTGACAATGGTTTTGAGTTCCACGGCTATGCCCGTTCCGGGCTGCTGATGAACTCATCCGGCACTGGCACCCAGGGTGGCCCTTATGTTTCACCGGCCGGTAGCACTGGCGGCGCGATTGGCCGCTTAGGCAATGAGCCAGATACCTATGTTGAGGTGAATCTGGAGAAAAAACAGAAACTTGATAACGGGGCGACCACCCGCTACAAAGTGATGCTGGCCGATGGTCAACGCAGCTATAACGACTGGACCGCCGACAGCAGTGACCTCAATGTGCGTCAGGCGTTTGTTGAGCTGGGCACCCTGCCGACCTTCAATGGTATTTTCAAAGAGAGTACCTTGTGGGCCGGTAAACGTTTCGACCGCGATAATTTCGATATCCACTGGCTGGATTCCGACGTGGTGTTCCTCGCCGGTACAGGTGGCGGTATTTATGACATCAAGTGGAGCGATAATCTGAAGAGTAATTTCTCGTTATATGGCCGCAATTATGGCGAGATTGAGAATGTTAACAGCGATATTCAGAGCTACATCTTCACCGCTAATAACTATTTTTCTATCAATGATGACAGCAACCGCTTCCAGTGGATGGTGAGCGGCTTGCGGGCCAAAGATAACGAGGCGCGCGAAAACCGTGGTGAAATCGTCAATACTCATGCGGCGGATAAAGGTATCCACAACATGTTGGCTTACCATGGCGACAGTTTCTATGGGCTGCGTGCTGGGACATCAAAAACCGCACTGTTATATGGGCATGGCTTAGGGGCTGAAGTTAAATCCATTGGTGCCGATGGTAATTTGACCCCTGGTGCAGAGACCTGGCGTTTAGCCACCTATGGGACTACCGCACTGAGCAAGAGTTGGAGTCTGGCGCCCGTCCTCATGGCGCAACAGAGTCAAGATCGTTATGTTGATGGTGATAAATATCAGTGGGTTACCTTTAACGCCCGCCTGATTCAGGAGATCACTGAGAACTTTGCGCTGGCCTATGAGGGCAGCTATCAGTACATGAATCTGGACCCGCAAGGCTACAAGAATTACCACAAAGTGAGCGGGGGCTTCTATAAGCTGACCTTTGCACCAACCTTTAAAGCGGGTGATATCAGTAACTTCTTCAGCCGCCCGGAAATACGCCTCTTCGCCACCTACATGGATTGGAGCCAAGATCTGGATAATTACGCCAAGGATGATGCTTTCGGTAAAAATGATTTTGCTGCCGGCGGTCAATGGAACTTTGGTATCCAAATGGAAACCTGGTTCTGATCATCCCCCGCTGTGACAGGAGATAGGCCGCCACAGCGGGAAACTTATTTGACAACAATCCGCCTACGACAGGTAGAAAGCGGAATGAATATGCGAGGGATATAATGAATATTAATGAGACCGTAGAGGCTCTGCTCCCGTTGCTTGGCGGTAAAGAGAATATTGTCAGTGCAGCGCACTGTGCTACTCGCCTGCGTTTGGTGCTGGCGGATGACTCGCTGGTGCAGAAATCGGCAGTGGAAAAGCTCGATGGGGTTAAAGGCTGCTTCAGTAACGCCGGGCAATTGCAGGTTATTTTCGGCACCGGGCTGGTCAATAAAGTCTATGCCGAGTTTATCCAGGTAGCGGGGATCAACGAATCCAGTAAATCAGAGGCCGCCGATGCAGCGGCCCGTAAACTGAATCCATTCCAGCGCATTGCTCGCCTGTTATCCAACATTTTTGTCCCGATCATCCCCGCGATTGTGGCTTCTGGTCTGCTGATGGGCCTACTCGGCATGGTGAAAACCTATGGCTGGGCTGATGCCAATAGCGCACTATTTATCATGCTGGATATGTTCAGCTCCGCCGCGTTTATTATTTTGCCGATTTTGATTGGTTTCACGGCGGCCAAAGAGTTTGGCGGTAATCCCTATTTGGGGGCGACGTTAGGCGGCATTCTGACACATCCGGCGCTGACCAATGCCTGGGGCGTTGCGGGCGGTTTCCATACCATGAATTTCTTTGGTATGGAGGTGGCAATGATTGGCTATCAGGGCACGGTGTTCCCGGTGCTGCTGGCCGTGTGGTTTATGAGCCTACTGGAAAAACGCCTGCGCAAAGTGATCCCAGATGCGCTGGACTTGATCCTCACGCCATTCCTGACGGTCATTATTACCGGTTTTGTCGCATTGCTATTTATCGGCCCTGCTGGACGCGTACTGGGTGATGGGATCTCGCTGGTGCTCAGCACCCTGATTACCCATGCTGGCTGGCTGGCCGGATTACTGTTTGGCGGGCTCTATTCAGTGATCGTGATAACCGGTATCCACCATAGTTTCCATGCTATCGAAGCGGGCTTGTTGGGTAATCCCAATATCGGCGTTAACTTCCTGCTGCCGATTTGGTCAATGGCGAACGTCGCACAAGGGGGAGCCTGCTTGGCGGTTTACTTTAAAACCCGTGATGCCAAAATTAAGGCCATTGCTATTCCATCCGCTTTTTCTGCCATGTTGGGGATTACCGAAGCGGCAATTTTCGGAATTAACCTGCGCTTTATCAAACCCTTCCTGGCGGCACTGGCAGGCGGTGCTTTAGGTGGTGCATGGGTGGTGGCCAACCATGTCAATATGAGTGCGGTGGGCTTAACCGGTATTCCCGGCCTCGCCATCGTGCAGGGCAACTCAATCATTAACTATCTGATTGGATTGGTGATTGCCTTTGGTGCGGCATTTATTATTTCTCTGCTACTTAAATACAAAACGGACAGCGAATAATGCAAGAAGCCAGTTTACTCAAACAGCTTACGCTGGCAGTGATGCGCGGTCAGTGTCGCGCATCGCAAGACCCGCACCGCCCCGGCTGGCATCTGGCCCCCAGTGTCGGATTGCTGAATGATCCCAATGGATTCATTTATCACGCTGGTTATTATCATCTGTTCTATCAGTGGAATCCATTAGATTGCCGCCACGGCAACAAGTTTTGGGGCCACTGGCGCAGCCCTGATCTGGTTCATTGGGAGCATCAACCGGTGGCGTTAGTTCCTAGTGAGGAGTACGAAAGTCACGGCTGCTACTCTGGCTCGGCAGTGATCGTTGATGACCTTATCACCCTAATTTACACCGGTAATGTGAAGTATCCCGATGGCTCCCGCACCGCTTTCCAATGTCTGGCGCAGGAGAATGCACAGGGCGAATTCGACAAACTGGGGCCAGTGCTCCCGCTACCTGCGGGCTATACCGGCCATGTGCGCGATCCAAAAGTGTGGCAGCACAACGGCCAGTGGTACATGGTTCTGGGCGCGCAGGATAAGCAACTGCAAGGTAAAGTCCTGCTGTGGTGCTCCGCTGATCTGCATGAATGGCAAAATTTGGGTGAGATCGCCGGTTCCGGGCTGGGTGGTTTGGGGCCATTCGGCTATATGTGGGAGTGCCCAGACCTGTTCACCTTGGGGGCGCAGGATGTATTGATGTTCTGCCCGCAAGGGATACCCGCCGAAGCTGAACGTTATCGTAATACCTTCCAGGCGGGCTATTTGCTAGGCAAATTGGATTATGCCAATGCTGTGCTCGGCCATCAGGATTTCCGTGAAATGGATGCTGGTTTTGAATTCTACGCGCCACAGACCACACTGGCCGCAGATGGTCGCCGCCTGCTTTTCGGCTGGATGGGGATGCCTGATGAAGATGAGCTGTTCCAGCCGACTACCGCTTATGGCTGGATTCATACCATGACCTGCCCGCGCGAGTTGAGTTTGAACGGCGATAAATTGATTCAGCAGCCCGCGCGCGAATTAACGGCCCTACGCGGCGAGCATCACCAGTGGCAAGGCCGCGCGCAGGATGCACCGGCACTGCCTATCAGTAGCGCTGAGATCATCGTCGACATCAGTGCGCCATTTGTCCTCGAATTGGGCAATGCCCTGATGCTGACCTGGGATGGCGAACGTATCACCCTGAGCCGCCATAATCTGCGCAGCGGATTGCCAGAGTTCCGCTACTGGCGCGGTCAGTTGCAGCAGTTACAGCTGCTTTGCGATCGTTGCAGCATCGAGATCTTTATCAATCGAGGGGAGGCGGTCATGACCTCGTGCTACTTCCCGACAGCAGAACCGATGGCTATCTTCAACGGAAATGCCGAACTGTGTCTGCGGCACTGGTTGTTGTCTTCGCCCATGTTAGAATGAGTCATCTTTCAAGGCGACAGATCCACCCAGTGAAAAACGATAACCTGTTAAAAAGTAAGAAACGCATCACCATCAATGATATTGCCAAGCTGGCGGGTGTGTCGAAATCGACCACCAGTCTGGTGCTCAATGGGCGCAGCAAGGAGTATCGTGTTTCGGATGAAACGCGGGATCGTATTATTGCCCTCGCCAGTGAGCATCACTACCAGCCGAGCTTCCATGCCCGTTCGCTGCGGTCAACCCGCAGCCACACCATCGGGCTGGTGGTGCCGGAGATGACCAACCACGGCTTTGCTCTGATCTCCCGGGAACTGGAGATGCTCTGTCGCGAGGCCGGTTTACAGCTGCTGATCGCCTGTACCGATGAAAATCCCGCTCAGGAGATGATGGCGGTGAACAGTCTGGTACAACGTCAAGTGGATGGCCTGATTGTCGCCTCCAGCCAGCTTAATGATAGCGAATACCAAAAGATCAATGCCCGCCTGCCAGTGGTGCAGATGGACCGATTGATTGGTGAGTCGGATTTGCCGCTGGTCATCACCGACTCAGTGGCCTCCACCACCGCATTGGTTGAAAATGTGGCTCGCCAACATCCTGATGAATTTTACTTTCTTGGCGGCCAGCCACGTATCTCGCCGACCCGCGATCGTTTAGCCGGTTTTCAGCAAGGGCTGCAACACGCTGGGGTCGAATGCCGAGCGGAATGGATACTCAGCGGCCATTATCTGCCCAGTTCTGGCTATGAGATGATAGCCCAGCTCTGCGCGCAATTAGGTCGCCCACCCAAAGCGGTATTTACTGCGGCTTGTGGCCTGTTGGAAGGGGTGCTGCGCTATCTCAATCAGCATCAACTCATGGATAGCGATATTCATCTTTGTAGCTTTGACGATCACTATCTGTTCGACTGCTTACCCTTGAAAATCGACACTATCGCGCAGGACTGCCAAGGGCTGGCGCGCCATAGCTTTGAAATGATCACCGCCTTAATTGCCGAAACACCACTGGTGCAAAATCAGCTGATTCTGCCGGGCCAGATCCATTGGCGGCATCCCGGTTCTAAGGCGCTGAATGAGCCACACTGAGCCGGTTGATACACCCGCACTGATTGGCTCCTGGCAGCGCTGCCAAAAACTGATGCAAGCCCAGCAATGGCGGGTGCCTCACCGTGCGGCGGGGGCTACGTTTCAGTCAATTTGTCAGCGCAAAAATGACTTATTAGTGTTAGGCCAGGCCGCACTGGAAGATGCTTATGAGTACATGGAATCACGCCACTGCGTACTATTAATTCTTGATGAAAGTGGCTGCACCCTGTGGCAATGCGGCCATCCGCAGACCCTCAGTCAGTTGCGGGCGCTGGGCATTGATTGTGGCAGCTATTGGGCCGAAGGATTAATCGGCACCAATGCCCCCGCACTGGCAATAGCTGAAGGGTATCCGATTCAAGTCAGTGGGCAGCAACATTTTAAGCAAGCACTGCACCCGTGGCGTTTTTGTGCCACTCCGGTGTATGACAACAGTGGCCGCCAACGCGCGGTCATTGTTTTGGGGAGCTTACTGGCCGATAACGCCGCCAGTGATTTGCCGCTTACATTGGCGATCGCCCGCGAAATTGGTAATTACCTCCATGCCGATACCTTACTGGCAGAAACCAACCGCCATCTAAATGAACTAAATGCCCTGCTGGATGGGGTTGAAGATGGGGTCATGGCATGGGATCAGCGCGGTTACCTGCTGTATCTCAACCACCGTGCTGCCGCGATTTTGCAGCTTGATGAAACCAGCAGTCTCGGCAAGCCGGTCACGGATCTGCTGACCCTCCCTGCTCTGCTGACCCAGGCTATTTTGCATCGTAACCCCCTCAGCCATGTGGAAGTCACCTTTGAAAATCAGCAGCAGTTTATTCCGGCGCTGTTGACCCTCAAACCCATTCCTGATGGTGATCGCTGCGGTTATATTGCCTTATTGCACCCACAAGAATTGCTGCGGCGTATGGTTTCCAGCCAATTAGGGCGGGCCAGCTATACATTTGACGACATGCCCATCGCATCGCTGGAAATGCGCCGTTTAGTGCGTTATGGCAAGCAGGCCGCCAAAGGACATCACCCGATTTTACTGCACGGAGAAGAGGGGGTCGGCAAGCAGCAGTTAGGACAGGCGATTCATAATGCCAGCAATCAAGCCGAAGGCCCTTATATCGTGCTGAATTGTCAGGCATTACCGCAAAACTTGATGGCGCGAGAGTTTCTCGGCAGTGACGCCAGCGAAGGTGAATCTGGCCAGCCCAGCAAGTTTGAACTGGCGAATGGCGGCACTCTGTATCTGGAGCAAGTCGAGTATCTGTCGCCCGAAATGCAGTCTGCACTGCTGCAAATCGTCAAAACCGGCATGGTGATGCGGATCAACTCCAATCGCGTTATCCCGGTTGATGTTCGAATAATTACCGCCACTGGCGCTGACCTGCCACTGCTGGTAAAGCAAGGCCGCTTTCGTCGCCAGCTATTTTATACACTGCAAGCTTTCGAGTTACATATTCCTCCCCTGCGCCAGCGCCAACAGGATATTCCACTGCTAGTCCAGCATACGTTGGCGAGCCTTGGGCAACATTTCCACTGCCAATATCAGCCTGACGACAGTGTTATCCGCCAGCTCTGCCAATACCCATGGCCGGGCAATGATCAAGAACTGAAAAGTGTGGTTGAGCGGGCAGCCATGGCCTGCCACAACAACCGAATTAATCTCAATGACTTACCGGAGCATTTACTGGGGGAAAAGTTGGTATTGGAACCCGATATGCCGCAACCTCAGCCAGTCTTATCACTGCAAGAATTAGAAAGGCAGGCCATTATTCGTGCCGCGCTGGTGTGCCAGGGTCAACTCAATGAAATGGCGAGCTTATTAGGTATAAGTCGCACCACATTATGGCGAAAAATCAAACTCCATCAGATAGATATCCAGCAATTTAAGGGGAGTGAGTCGCCCTCAGCTAAATAACCCCTCCTCCTCTGTCTGAGAAAAACATCGGCAAAATAGAGAGAGAACCTCACTTTCTCATCTTGCTTATTCTGATCATACACTTAATCTTAGTTATAAATAGAACCATTCATCATCAAATAAAATATCATCTGCTAAGCATAATTAGCTTAATATCATAAAAAAACATACAATTATAAATGCTTGCTGAAAAGAGATCTTTGAGATATAAAAATACAGAAATAAAAAAACAACCAAAACATACAACAAAATATATATTAATTAATGCATTCAATTCTCGTCGAAATATTTATTAATATAAATTATAAATAGCACCCTATTTAACTAGGATATGTACGCATGAGCTTAAAATATAAAATAATTAAATTTAATACAAATGAGTTTGGAATAGATATAGAATTAATTAAACGGGAAATATCATTCGAATTATTAATCTGGGATGTGAATGACATAAAAATATCTCAATTAAAACTCTTAATAGATATACACCCTGATGATAAGGGGACTATTTTACAGGAAGCACAACACTACCTAGATCATGAATTAGCACCAAAAAAAATTAAAAACTTGATATCAATGCTATCAGATGAAGCGAAAAAGGTTTTTTACACCTACAAGCCCTTTAGGAAAAGGAGTATAAGCCGATTCATTGTTGAATATATTAATAATCGATGGGTAGTGAATAATATTGAGTTACCCGAATTAATCGGCTTTACTCAGCGGGCCGATCATCCATTAGATTTAAGGAAATTAATCCGTAGATTTCCACCCATGGCGCTGGCAACCCGTCGCTCCCCCATATTGAAAACACTCATTAAAAATTTCGTGGAGATTTTGTGTGAATGTGAACCTCATAAAAAACCAACAAAAATTGAAGTTACATGTCATCAAATATCTTTACTGATTGATGACTTAACACCTTCAGTCTGCAACTCACCTGAAGGTTTACATCAGGATGGGAGCGACTATATCGTATCAGCATTAGTGATTGATAAATACAATATTGAGGGCGGCACGAGTCAACTCTACTGTGCTGAAAAAAAGGAATTTATTAAGTCACATACATTAGAACCGGGTGAAGGATTATTCCATATTGATAATAACTCAACGATTTGGCACAAAGTTACTCCAATAACACTAAAAGATCCATCAATGAAAATCGGTTACCGAAACATACTCGGTTTTGATTTCAACTATATATCTTGAATATAACATCATCCGAAATTAAATGAATGAATATTGAAAGTCAGAAAAAAAAGGAAAGTATAATATTATCACTCCTATTCTTTATTCATGGGGTGGTATACGCGAGTTTAGTACCTTGGATCCCTGAAATAAAGGAGCGTTTTGAGCTAAGTAACTCTATGGTTGGAATCATGATTTCAGCAATTCCAGCGGGTTCGATTATTTTTGGTTTGCTCTCTAACAGGTTTATAAGCCTCACTGGTTTATATTGGGCGACAAATATAACTTTTATATTTCTAATTATTTGCATATCAATAGTCCCATTTTCATCATCATGGTATGGAATAACGTTAACGCTTTTTTTGTTTGGTATTTTTGACTCTTGGGGAGATACCTGCATCAATGTGCAGGCCATTAATGTTCAAAAATCATCGGGTCAAAGTCTCATTAATCGGTTCCATGGTGCAGGCAGTGTTGGCACCATTTGGGGAGGAGTCATCGCTGTAGCCGCTATTGGTGTTGGTCTTTCAATGGCACAATTTAGCCTGACCGTATTTTGTATAAATTCAATCATACTAATGGCTTACATTATATTTTTTCGAGGCGAAAACACGCAAGGTGAAAATACTCCCCGAGGAAGTAATAAGCAAAAAATAAGTTATTCAGAGAACCAACTGTATGTTATTGCATTAGTCTTACTTGTATTCACATGTGGTATAGAGGAAACAGCCAGTATCTGGGGCGCAATCTACATGAAGGACTATTATGATGTCTCTTTGACTATTTCCGGCTTACCCTATTTAGGTTGTCAAATATGCATGGTTATTGGTCGTGTTTTTGGTGACTATTTCACGAATAAGTTTGGTAAGATGATTACATTAAAGTGCGGCGTTATCATCGCTGCATTAGGTGTAATAACCGTAGTAAGTATTTGTTCATCCACTTTCACAGTATTAGGCTTTTCATTAATAGGGTTGGGAATATCAGTTGTATTCCCATTAATTATTTCATTTATTGGTCAACTGCCTAATATCAATGCCACTAACGGGATCACCTTTGCCACCTGGACATCAAGGATTGGCCTACTAATCACCCCGCCACTACTTGGTAAGTTGGCGGACATAACATCATTAAGATTCGCACTGATTGCTATATTTATAGTCTGCTTATTTATTCTATTATTAATTAACATCCTATCAAGGAAGTTGATTAAGTTAGACAGTTAATCTCAGGAGGTAGATAATGAAGAAAATGAAGTGGGCGATTATATCAGGAGATGGACTTCCGACCAGTGGGTTGCTAACAATATTTAGAAATGTAGCAGAAATTGCAATAAGAAATAATATTATCATTAATGAAATACCCGCGGATTTGGGGTTTTCCTGGCGACCAGACAAAAAATGTTTTTTCCCTGCTGGCAGTGAAAAGTCGCATTATCCAACATGGATGAAAGTGAGTTCTATCCATCAACATTCAAGCTGCAATAATACTTATGGCGATAATTTCTCTCGTATCAGAAGTAAAATTGCAAAATATGAGTCATTAACAAACACAGAGATTAATGATGTTAAGGAGGAGATGGCTTCAATTTCTGAAGTCTATGAAGATTACTTTATTAATTGGTTTGAAAATAATACGGTTGATTGGGTATTTTGCTTAAATATAACGCTTTCTGATGCGGTCCCTGTTAGCCTTGCGCTCCATAACGCCGCGAAAAAATATTGGGATAAAAAAGATAACGGCGGCATTATTTTCTGGGATCATGACCTCTTTGGCAGTTATGCCATTTATGAAAATGAAGAGAGATTATATCCGAAAGAGCCAAATCCATTGACACCAATACCACAAGGTAATGCTTATACAAAATGGATAGTTGCTTCTGAAGCACTGGCAAATGAGAGTAGTCGCTACCCAACAAATATTAAGCCAGATGTCATCCCAAATATATTGCCAACGATTGAGCTATCTGGCCTCAAAGAATCACATGTCGCTTTTTTAAGCCAACATAATATATTGGCAGGTTCAACTATTGTTATAGTTCCTGTTCGGGTATTCAGAGTCAAAGGGATTGAAATATCAATAAGCGTATTTAGTGAGCTAATTAGTATTTATCAAGAAAAAACACTATGCACACCAAAGTTACTGATATTCGGTAATATGAATGAAGATCCTGAGTATGCATCAGAGTTAAAAGCACAGGTAGAGCACCTCAATCTCGAGGGTGATATTATTTTCTTAGATGAAGTTCCGTTGCAAACTTATAAAGACAGCAATAATAAGTGGTATTTAGATGAAATAGACTTACTGATAATTTGTCATGCTTTATCTGGAGCGGTTTTATTTACCCCTAATGTAAAAAATGTCGAAAGCGTCGGTTTAGGCCCGGCTCTTGCTGCCATTGCCAAACTCCCCTGCGCAGTGACCCACTATTCTGCTTTCACCGAGTTCTATGGTGTTGGATACCAACATATAAAAGTGATGCCAAATCACCCAAGGGACGCCGCAGAACAATTGTGTGAATGGATGCATCAGCATGCAACTGGAGAAGAGAAGATTAAAAAATTATTAGCCAATAATCAGCGGCTTGTTCAAGAAAAATTCCCTCAAAGCCCATGGGAAAATTTTATACATCAATTGCAGTAAGGTTATGTCGTTAAATTAACAAAGATATCTCCCGGAAACGCGGACTATTAAAGGACAGACAATGAATATTATAGATATCCATACTCTCAATAATGAAAATGACCTCTCCTCTGAGATAAATATTTTAATCCTGGGTGGCGGGATGTCAGGTTTAGAATTGGCCAAGCACTTAGACCTTCGAGCAATTAAAAATATTGTTGTCATTGACGTGGGGCCAATGGCCGATTGCAGCCATATAAATGCCGGTGACGAATATCAATATGCTGATGAATTTTGGAAAAATGAAGAGTCAGATAAGTATGCTTTCCGATCCTGGCGATCGTTAAGTGAACCCCATTTTTCAAAAGGGAGCTGTCTACGTCGAAGAGTCGGTGGCCGATCACTTTACTGGCATGGTGTGATCCTTCCCATTGAAGCCGATACCCTCAAATTCTGGCCTTCACAAATTGTCAGTGACCTCACTGAAGCCTGGTTAAATGGCCCACCACTTTACACCCAAGCACAGTCTGAAATATTGGCATGGGCAGAGAAGAGCTATGATGCTGATGACTCATTCAAATTTGCTAATTTTGAATTTAAAATCACGCCTCAGGCCATCCGTAATCTGGATTCATCAGGCCGCTGGGAAGCCTACTCACCATTATCCTATTGGACCGAAGTAGGATCATCAGATACTCTCCCGCCTATTATTTCTGGCTATGAAGCTATCGCGATTATAATTAAAAATGGGTACTGCGTTGGGGTAAAATTACGCAATATTGAATCAAATGAGATACATCATGTATTAGCCGATAAGTGTGTTCTCGCCTTAGGCACTATTGAGAATTCACGTTTAGCCGCGCAGGCACTTTATGATTCAGGACATTTGATAGAGAAGAAAATAACCGGCCTTGTTGACCATATCGTACAAGGGTTTAATGTGACACTCGAGCATCACGCCGTGCCTATTATGATCAAGGCGTTAATTGACAAGCATCCCGATACTATCTTTTTTAGTCGCAGTCGGTCGGGCGAACGATTCAATCTGTTCTTTACACTTAGCCAATCAAACTTTGGGGTTGAATTAGAAGTATGGGCTATGGGCGAACAGATTCCATCGATTGATGGGTATATCAAGGTTGAGAGTGATGATGACACTATTCCGTTGTCTATCTTATGTCATTTAAGCAATGAAGACTATATATTAATTCATAAAGAACAAGATGAATTAAATCTATTTTGGCATGAAATATGCCAACAAATAAAAATACCATTTACCCCCCTGGATTTTGACGGTGGTTTTAGTATCCATGCCAGAACCATGGGTGATGTCTATTATGAGTTTCATTCGCCATCAAGAACCGTTAATTATAATGTCCCTGCAACATGGATAAGCCCACTGGGAACAGAAAACCATGAAAGTAGCACCCTTCCTCTTGGGGGAATACTGAATGAGAAACATGAATTCAATAATATAAATAACTTATATGCTATCGGCCCGAGCACATTTCCACGCCCCGGCGCAGCTAATCCTTCGTTAACCACACTCGCCCTATCCCGTCGACTCGCCTATATATTAGACTAATACGATAATAAATAAGGATATTAATTATGCACAAACCCATTTATATTCTCGGCACTGCCTTATCTCATGATGGCTCAACCTGTTTAATGAAAGACGGAGAGATTATCGTTGCCATCGAGAAAGAGAGATTATCCAGAGTAAAACATGATGGCTTTAATGATAATAAAACTATCCAATACTGTTTAGAGGCTGCGGGTATTGAATATCATGACCTCTCACTGATAGTAGAGCAAAACTCTTATAATCCATTATTTAGTGAACAATTGGCGGAGCGAAAAAATAGAATTTTACCCCCAATGGTTCCTATTGTGACCATTTCTCATCATTTGGCACATGCTTATAGTGCCGTTGGCACATCGCCTTTTGATGATATGGGCGTGGTGGTTATTGATGGGCATGGTGGCAGTTTAGATAGTTGTAATGACATTGTTGGTAATATTGATGGCGTAAACAATATTCATATTAATAACCGCTACCGCTACTGGGAAATCTGTAGCTACTATGTTTATCAAGATGGAAAAATGATCCCCATATTCAAAGATTTTTCCCGCTGGGTTAATCGGAAAAACCGCAGAGACTACCCTGTTTCAACTTGGGAAATTGAGAACTCTATTGGTGAATTCTATGAAGGGATCGCGCTGTATATTTTTGGCGAGTTAGATTGTGCCGGTAAATTGATGGGACTGGCCCCTTATGGCAGAGCCCATGTTATTGATTGGGAACCCTTCTTTTTCGACACTGGAAAAGTTGTGCTGCGCAATGATTGGTGGACGAATATAGACCCACTACTCAATACCAGCCCAACTCATTTTAAGGATAATTTCCAATACTATTCAGACTTGGCTTATTGGGCGCAATCTAAGCTTGAGGAAGCGCTATTTTATCTATTTGATTATTATTATCATCTTCATCCGATGAAGCACTTTTCTTATGCCGGTGGTGTGGCCTTAAATGCCACAGCAAATGAGAAACTGATTAAAGAATGTGAGTTTGAAGATCTCTATATTCAACCGGCGGCGGGTGACAATGGGTTATCTATTGGTTGTTGCTATTATGGTTGGTTAGAGGTGCTGAAGAAACAGCGGGTAAAACATTCTGGTTCCACCTATTTTGGTAAAACCTATGATAATAAGAGTGTCACCGAAGAACTGGAGAAACATACAGCGAGTATTGAGTACAGTTACTATGACGACATTGAAACTATTGCAGCAAAATCCATTGCGGCAGGCAATGTTATTGCCTGGTTTCAGGACGCATCTGAATTTGGGCCACGTGCCTTAGGCAACAGAAGTATTTTGGCCGATCCCCGAAACTCAAATATGAGAGATCATATTAATGCTAATGTGAAGTACCGAGAAGATTTTCGACCTTTTGCACCGGCGGTTTTGCACGAAAAAATGCATGACTATTTCGAGCTGGATCATGATAGTGACTACATGTTATTTATTGCCTATGTGAAAGCACAGTACCAATTTGATTTACCCTCAATTGTCCATGTTGATGGTAGTGCCCGTGTACAGACAGTAAAAAAGGAAATAAATAGAAAATTCCATAAATTGATAACGTCATTTTTTGCAGAGACTCGAATACCTATCCTACTGAATACTTCATTGAATACGAAAGGAATGCCTATTGTTGAGACACCCAGCGACGCCATTAATTTATTTTTAAATTGTGGTTTAGATTTACTGTTTATCAATAATTACAAGATATCCAAGAAAAAATCGATTTAATAGCGCAAGGAATGTCGAGCTATTAATCATAATGACGTGATAAAAAATGAGGTTTTTATGTCGATAAATAGGTTATCGGAGAACGAAACCAAAAAACTAAAAATTGGCATTATTCATTTAGCCACTGAAGGTATTCAACTGTTCGTGGGTGGCGTGGGATCGTATATCCGAGGGCAGATTCAAGCATTACCTGATGTTATTGATCTGTTGGCTGATAATAATATTACTCTGGAACCTCACTTTATTGAGATTGCCTGTAGCAAATATCATATTTTCTTTGATAAAAATTGTCGCACCCACTATGTAAATAAGATCCACACGATGGGGGGTACTTTTTCTACTGTAGCCAATATGACTCAAGGGAGAGGCGCAGGGTGTTCATGGCCCTATGGTGATACTTTTCTTGGTAATTTACAAAACTGGCAAACATCCTCTGCCGCAGGGGCAGCAAAAATTATGGATATCAGTGCAAATTATGATATCACTTTGGCTTTCTGCCATGAGCTACCCTTCTCATTTACCCCTTTAATTGCGCGTCTACATGCGGCAATGGAAGAGATTAATTTAAAGATTATCTATATCTCTCATGGCACCGCATTTCATCATGAAATGCCATTACCGAATCCTGAACGTCTGATGGCAGAATCATTACCCATCCACTGGGCCAAGATCGATACTAATATCAAACTCGGTCATATCAGCCAGTTTATGGCGACCCACTTAATGACACAATTCGGCGCTGATCCACACTCATTTATACCAGTACCGGCTGGGATAAATATCAACGACCCCTGGTTTCGGTTACGCAGTGATCAGGAAATAAGCCACATTCTGTCACAACATGGGATCCCGCTAGAACGCCCATTGGCGATGACTCTCGGGAGAGGGGTGCATTATAAGCGCCATGATTTATTACTTAAAGCAAGTTGTTATCTGGATAATGACATTCATCCGGTGATTGTCAGTGATCCTGTTTTGCCCGAATTATTGGCATTAGCCAGCCAACTTAAGATGCAGCCCTCAATAATAAATTCGTTTGATCGAGAACTCATGGCGTGCCTTATTCAATGGCGCAACACCCGTGTTTGCGTGCTTTCGGCCGAAAATGAGCCGAATGGTTTGATCCCAATGGAGTCGCGCTGGTTAGCCAGAGAGCAGGGGGCACTATTAGTCGTTGCGGACTCCGGGGGGTTAAGTGAGCAAGTCGAACATGGCATTGATGGATTCCGACATATTGCCGGAGATGCAGAAAATCTGGCGGAAGTAATAAATCAGATTTGCCAATTAACTGAAGTTGAAATAGATAAAATTCGGCAAGCGGGCGCAGCACGAATAAAAACGCGACACCAATGGGAAAACCAAATTTTGGCACCACTGGCATGTCTAATTCCTCAAATAGCAGCCCTTGATTAATACCGGGCTGCCTATTGAACTGACTATTTCGACGTCACGGATTATTGGAGTTTCAATATCCCAACTGCGGTATCTAATAGAGCAGTTTGCCCATTATGACTCGCCTCAAGGCAACCCACAGCACCGACCAACATTGGAATATCCAGCTCTTTCGCCAAAATAGCGCTATGAGACATAATATGCCCTTTGCTTAAACAGATGCCTTTTACCTGCTCGTGATGCAGCCCAATCATCTGGGATGGCAGCAACTCCTCGGCTAATAATATAATTTCACCCTCAACTGAAAGTGGAACCGGTGGTAATCCCGTCAGGTGGCCCAATGTGCGATTAAGAATATCGCGGATATCCAGTTCGCGGACGCGTAAATATTCATCATCCAGTGCAAGATAATCTGCCACCATCGCCATCAATTCATCCTGCAACGCCGATTCCGCGCAGACAAGCTGATTTGCTATACGTGCATCCAGCGCTTGATGTAAATCATCATCGTCAATCAACATCCCGTGAGCATTGAAAATCGCCGCAGCCTCAGTGCCTATCTGCTGTTTTGCCTGCTGCATCAATTGCTGCAAATCTTCCGTTGTTTGCGCTAGCGCTTGATGCAGACGCTGCTGTTCATGAGCAATCAGCTCAGCATTAATAGTGCGCGGCATAAATACCGGGATCGCGGGCAACCACTGTAGTAGTGGTGCGCTAATTGCTCGGCGAGGAACCATTACGCCAGTGAATCCACTGGCGCTGGTTGTCGTTACCGACTCACCAAAGTGCTGTTGAGCCAGCTGCATAAAAGCATCCAGCGCCTCACCAGCCTGCTGACCACTGGCGAGCAGGCGGATGGTATCGCCCTTACGCACTTGCAAAATAGCCAGTTGATTCAGGCTGCGTGGATTGACACACTGCCCACTTTTCTCCAGCAGTAAATCAGCGGCGAAGGGGGCCAGAACTTCGACCAATTTAGCCGCAGGCCGCACATGCAAACCATTGGGATTGCGCACCACCCAACTGACACTCTGGGCATCGGGCGCTGATTTGGTCACCGCACTACTGACAGGTTCCGCGACATTTTCCCCTAATTGAGCGGCCTTAGCCGCCAGCGCCCCCATAGCTTCAGCGCGGACATCGGCCAATGAAGCACCGGATGATGCGGCCACCACCGCGGCTAGCGTCCCTTCTACCAGTGGCGCGGCGCAGAGTTGCACATGCTGCGCGATATCAGGGTCCAGCAGCTCAAGTGCGGTTTCTGCACTGAGTAAAGCGCTGCCTAAATCCATCAATACCAGCACACCCGATGGGGTATAAACTGATTCAATGGCTTCCATCACTTTAATGGCATCCGTGCCAATCGGATGATCCAGGTCGTCTACACCGGCAGCAACCGCTAGCTGGCAGCCCCCTTGTGTCATTTGCTGTGCCAGTTCGGCCACACCCTGAGCCAGCAGCGCGCTATGAGAAACTACAACGAGATTGACCATCTCTCCTCCTGATAAAAGTGTCGGTTGCGCCACATTAATGGCTGGCAACCTGCCATAACGCCTGCATCATCAGCATGGCTGATGTCGCCCCTGGGTCTTGATGGCCAATGCTGCGTTCGCCAAGATAGCTGGCGCGCCCCTTACGGGCCTGCATGGTGATAGTCCCAGCCAGTGCTTGTTGAGCGCGATCAACGGTTTGCTGCAAGGCATCCACCAGCGGTACCCCCTGCTGATTTGCCTGCTCAAGTTGCGCGACCACAGCCCACCAAACATCACACATAGTTTTATCGCTCGGCTCAGCTTTACCGCGCATCACCACCCCTTCAACACCATCTTTGAACATCTGACACACTGCCGCCAGATCCAGACTCTGCTTAGCATTGGTGCTCTGCGCTGCGCGGATAAAGAAGGTGCCAAACAGTGGGCCACTGGCCCCTCCGACACTTGAAAGCAGGGTCATGCCGGTATTTTTCAGGATAAAACCAATGTCTTTATCAGCAAAAGAGGGTAACTTTTCGACCACTTTATTAAACCCACGATTCATATTCAGGCCGTGGTCGCCGTCGCCAATTTCGGTATCCAACTGTGTCAGAAAATCGCGCTGTTCACTGAAAACCTCAGCACAAAGCTGTAACCAACTGACAATTTGTTGTTTGGTGAGTCCCATGGTTTTCTCCAGGCACATTATTGTTTTATAAATATTATTGTTGTTTTACAAATATTATTGCTGTTTTATCACTAGTAATGCAGTGCGGGCGTATTCACCGGCGCATCCCACAACGACAACAACTCATCATCCACTTTCAGTAGCGTGATCGATATCCCCTGCATATCCAGTGATGTGCAATACGAACCAATCAGCTTACGTTCAATGGTCAAACCAAAATCGGCGCAGCAGGCTGCTAACCGATGCCAAACACCATAAAGCTCTGATAGCGGAGTGGCACCCAGATTATTGACCAGCGCAATCACTCGATCGCCTTTTGCTAGTGGCTGCTTACTTTGACGCGTCTCACACCAGTCACCGGCTTGTCGATCCCAATGGCGTAAAGTGCGCTGATAGCTACCGTGCTCAATCAGGGTCTGGAACATGGCATCAACAGTGTCATTTAGAGAGGTAAATGACCGCCGTTCAATTCCTGGTTCACCATGAATACCCACACCAAATTCCATCTCGTTTTCAGCCAGAGTAAATGATGGCTTACCCGCTGCTGGCACGGTACAAGCGCCAAGTGCGATGCCAATAGAGTGGCCCTGATTATTAATTTTCTGGCCGAGCGCGGCACATTCATCCAGTGAATCACCACGAACCGCCGCTGCACCCAGTAACTTCTCAATAATAACGGTATTTGCCACTCCACGCCGCCCGGCGGTATAGAGGCTATCTTTAACCGCCACATCATCGTCAATCACTAATGTCGCGACCGCCGTACCATCGGCATGCAACAATTCTGCGGCCGTTTCAAAATTAAGAATGTCGCCAGTATAATTCTTAATCAACATCAGCACACCCTGCCCGCCATCAATGGCTTGGCCGCACTCATACATTTGATCCGGGGTTGGCGAGGTAAAAACTTCGCCGGGGCAGGCACCATCCAACATGCCTTCGCCGATAAAACCACAGTGCATCGGTTCGTGACCACTACCACCACCGGACATCAGGGCAACTTTGCCCATCACCGGAGCATCTATTCGAGTAATAAAAAGCGGCTCCTGATGCAATTTCAGCTCAGGATGGGCCTCAACGAGGCCCTGAATTTGTTCCTGTAACACACTCTCTACGCTGTTAATTAATTTTTTCATTTTATACCCCGCGAATGGGAATGGCTGGAGAACAGAGCTGCCGATGATGAGGAGCACCGGCAAACTCGGTCAGTTAGCTTGTCTATCTATCAACGGGTCTGCCGAACAGTTTAGTTAAGAAACGCCTGTCCCAAACTGTCAGCCACGATGATAGCGGCATAAACACTCTCTGGTGTCACGGCAAACGGCATGTTGTGGATAGTCTCACCTTCCGCACAACTTGCCTGTGCTACAGCTTGGATTTTGCGCTCAATATCTTGTGTGACGCCCATTTCCGCCAATGTAATTGGCAGACCCAATTGCTGGCAGAATGAGAGCACGGTTTCGATCTCTTCCATGCTGCTGTTTTGTAGCACGAGTTGTGTCAGCGTACCGAAGGCGACTTTCTCACCGTGGTAGAGGTGGTGGCACTCTTCCAACACCGTGAAGCCGTTGTGAATAGCGTGAGCCGCTGCCAGGCCACTACTTTCAAAACCGATACCACTCAGATAAGTATTGGCTTCAATGATGCGTTCTACCGCCTCAGTGACGACACCCGCCTCTACCGCCAGTTTGGCTTTGTAGCCTTCTGCCAGCAGCGTTTCGTAACATAAGCGAGCCAGAGTGACGGCCGCCAAAGTGGACGCGCCCCCCGCCATGCTGATGGCTTTGGCATCAAAACAAGCTTGCGCTTCAAAGTAAGTGGAGAGTGCATCGCCCATCCCTGAGATCAGCAAGCGCACCGGTGCTTTGGCAATAATGGCTGAATCCATCAGCACGATATCTGGGTTTTTCGGATATATCAGGTACTCGGCAAACTCGCCCTGTTCGGTATAAATCACTGACAACGCACTGGTCGGCGCATCGGTAGAGGCGATGGTCGGCACCACAATGACCGGGATGTGCTGATAGTGGGCAATCGCTTTAGCCGTATCGAGAGTTTTCCCGCCACCAATGCCAATCACCCCATTGCAGTGGTGTTTTTTCAGCTCAACAGTGAGACGTTCTATTTCCTGACGCGAGCATTCGCCGTTAAAGCGGCTAAAGTGATTTTCCAGCTCACTGCCATGCAGGCTAGAGCTGACCGTATCCGCCGTCAACTTCATGACAAAATCATCAGCGATAATAAAATAGTTATTAGCCAATAACTTAGCAAACTCACCAATGGAGTGTAGCGCATTGGCACCTTGGATATATTTAGACGGAGATTGAATGACTTTCAGCATATCTTGCTCCTGTAGCGTAAGAGTTAAGGCAATAATGAATGATTTTTAGACTAATTAATGAAACTGTCATTACTATAAGCGCAAAAAATAGGCTGAGAATCATTAGTAAAAACGTTCCATTATGGAACATGGTCACAGGTTTGACGTTTCATATTGGAACGTTTGGAGTACCGCGTAGGGGCAGGAAGAGAAGTGGCGCACAGAATTATAAATGTGCTCATTGCAGGATAGATCGTGGCTATCGACCATAAAAAAGCTGCCCGGTAAAAGGGCAGCTTTTTAAGGATCTAACGCGATGTTAGCGGTTATTCACTCACTGGCTCATCATGGGTTTTTTCTTTAGGCTCTGGGTTCATGGAGCTATAAATCACTGGCAGCACCAGCAATGTCAGCACCGTTGCGAAGCCCAGACCAAACATAATGACCACCGCCATACTTTGGAAGAAAGCATCACTAAGCAGCGGTGCCAACCCCAGTACTGTGGTAAAAGCGGTCAGCATGATAGGCCGCAGACGGGCGGTCGAAGCATCGATAATCGCCTCGCGTAGCGGTTTTTCCTGCCGCTGTAAGCCAATCTCTTCCACCAGCACAATGCCGTTACGTATCAACATTCCGCTCAGACTGAGTAGCCCCAGCAAGGCCATAAAGCCAAACGGGATGCCGGTGAGCAAGAAGCCAAAGGTCACGCCGATTAATGCCAGCGGGACAGTCAGCCAGATAGCCAGCGCGTTACGCACTGAGCTGAACATCAAGACTGTCACCACAAACATAATCAGGAATGCGATCGGTAAGCTGATAAAAATGCCTCGTTGTGCTTCTTTGGTGCTTTCGTAGTCACCGCCCCATTCGAGTTCATAGCCGCGTGGCAGTTGGATGGCGTCAACGCCCGGTTTGATACGCTGCAACAACTCGGAAGAGGTTTCGCCGCCTTGTTGAGTCGGGTCGGTCTGAACCGTCAGTGTGCGCTTACGATCCAGGCGCATAATTAGCGGATCTTCCCACTCAGTTTCAAAACTGGTGACCACGTTGTCGATCGGGATAAAGGCTTGTCGCGCCTGACTCCACACCATCACATCGTTGAGCCGTTCAGCATTGAGCCGCTCTGAGTCTGGTGTACGCAGGACAATCGGCATCAAGCGAGTACCATCACGGTATAACCCGACCGGTAGACCGCCAAAACTCATGCGCAACGTACCATCAACCTCACGTTTATCCACACCCAGCTCGCGGCCCAGATAATCGGAGAATTGTGGCCGGATCATTTTGCTACGATCTTGCCAGTCATGCCTTGCCCCATCGGCCATCGGATCAGCAATAATCGCTTTCTCCGCTTGGGATGCCAATGTCCGCAGCACATCTGGATCAGGGCCAATAAAGCGGGCTTCGATAGAGCTATTGTTTGACGGCCCGAACATGATGCGCTTGATCTGCGCGTCAACCTGCGGGTATTCGTCATGCATGTAGGACTCAATCTCACTCACCAGGCCCGGTATTTGGTCCAGTTGTTCGGCACGGACCATCACCTGCGCATAGTTCGGATAGTGGCGCTGGGCGTTATAGGTCAGCATAAAGCGCATCGCCCCCTGACCAATGGTCGCCATGGTGTCCTCGACGCCTTTTTGCTGCTTGATATATTGCTCAACTTTAGCTGCAACGTCTTCGGTATAGCCGATATCCGTGCCGTACGGCAGCCAGATATCCACGAAGAAGATTGGCGTGTTCGATGGCGGGAAGAAGCTTTGGCGAACATTACCAAAACCGACCACCGAGGCCACCAACAGTGCCGCCAGCAGGGCCAAGGTGATACTGCGATGTTGCAGTAATTTATTCAGGATGATGCGGTAGTAGCGGAATAACCAGCCATCATAAGGCTGCCTGGCAGGTTTGTCGGCTTCCTCTTGCGCCGGTTTTTGGCCCTGAAATGCCCATTTGGAGAAGACTGGCGTGAGTGTCAGTGCGGTTATCCAGCTCAACATTAGCGAGATCAGCAGCACCTGGAATAGCGATTTACAATATTCGCCGGTCGCATCATTGGACAGGCCAATAGGAGCAAAGGCCAGGATCGCGATGACTGTCGCCCCTAACAGCGGCATCATTGAGCGCTTCACCACATTGCCGATGGCCGTCGAGAGGCTTTCACCTCGCTGGCGACCAACTACCACGCCCTCCACCACCACAATGGCGTTATCCACCAACATACTGAGTGCGATAATCAGCGCCCCTAGTGACACCCGCTGTAGCTCGATATTGAACAGCCACATAATAAGCAAGGTGCCGAGCACGTTAAGCGCCAGCGAGATGGCGATCACCACGCCGCTGCGTACCCCCATGAAAATCAGTAGGGTGACAACAACAATCAGCAGCGCCAGCAGGAAGTTAAGGATAAAGCCGTTAACCGCCCCTTCCACTTCATGAGATTGGTCGTAGAACACGTTGATATGCATACCTGACGGGCGCTCACCTTCGAGCTGTGCCAGCCGGGCTTTGATGGCATTACCCACATTAACGACGTTGACGTTAGGGGCAAATGAGATCCCCAAGGCCAGCGCGGGCTTACCGTTAGCACGATAGATATTGGTCGGCGAATGACCGAAGCCCTGAGTTACTGTCGCAATATCACGCAGATAGACACTTTTCGGGCTGCCCGGCTGGCTGACCAATAGATTTCCCAGCTCTTGTACGCTTTGGAATTCACCAGTCGGATGCAAACGTATCGACTCACTGCCAACCTGTAGCTGGCCGGCATCGGACACCACGTTTTGGCGGGCGAGTAAATCGGATAATTGTTGTGGCGTGATACCGGCTGCCGTCATCTGAGCGCGAGAGATCTCCACCTGCACCTCTTCCGGCAGAATCCCTACGATGCCCACTTTTCCGACCCCCGGCACCAGTACCAGTTCACGGCGCAGTTGTTCGGCAAAATTGCGCAGATCCTGATTACTGTAGCCATCGCCGGTTAGCGAGAAGAAGAAGCCGTAGACATCGCCAAAGTCGTCGTTGACCATGGGCGCACTGGCACCCGGTGGTAAGCGCACACTGTTATCGTTGATTTTGCGCCGCAATTCATCCCAGATTTGCGGTAACTCATTCGCGCCGTATTGTGCGCGGATATTAATAGTGATTTGCGATAAGCCAGCACTGGAAATCGACGTCACATCATCGACATAGGATAGCTCCTGAATGGCATTCTCCAGCGGCAGCGTGACCTCTTCCTCAACTTGTTGCGCCGAGGCACCATCATAGCGGGTGACAACTACCGCCGTTTTGATGGTAAAAGCCGGATCTTCCAGCCTACCTATATTGAGATAGGCAATAACACCACCAATACCCAGCAACAGGATCGTTAGCCAGATACGGGTGTTATTACTGATAAAATTATCAAGCAGTTTCATCAGAGACCTCGCTCACGAACCCAGGCCCGGACCACTTGATTTGGCCGAAGCTCACCGGTGCCTGCGGCGACAATCTGTTCGCCGTCCGCCAGACCGGAGGTCACTTGAATGCCATTTTCGGTCAACTGGCCCACCTGCACTTTGCGCTCTTCAACGTGCATCTGACCATCATCACTCTTGATGACCCATACGCGCGCATCATTTAACTGGGCGCTGTCAGGGTTAAATACTGCCTCCACCGGCACCACAATGGTCGGATGGTCAGTGCCAGAGAGAGTACCGGAGTTGATTCTGACCCGACCACTGATACCAGAAAGCAGTGGCATATCCGCCGGGCGTTTCATGGTCAGAGTGACCTGGAAGGTCTGTGAAGCTGAGCTGGTCGTGGTGGTATGCTCTTTATATTCAGCAATAAATTCGCGCCCTGGCATATGGTTGAGCAATACCGTTGGCTTGTAGTTGCGATTACTTATGTCCAGAGTGGTAAACAGGCGCTCTGGCACACTGAACACCACATCTAAGGTATCCAGCGCACTCAATGTCGCCACCGCCTGACCAGGGGCCATGACCTGATGGTTACGCGCACTCACATTGGCGATAATGCCATCAAATGGTGCGGTGATGGTCGCATCACTCAGCTCTTTTTGCGCAATCTCCAGACCCGCGCGGGCAGACTCCATCTCAGCGCGACGAACATCTAATTCGGCACGAGAGACCGCACGCTGGCCTTGTAAGGTATTGAAACGGTTGAATTGATCACGCGCCAGATTAAAGGTCGATTGGCGGTCGCGAACACGCAAGTTGAGATCAGTGTCGTTCAGTTTGGCGATAACCTGGCCTTTCTTCACCTGCTCTCCTTCACGTACCAATAGCTGCTGCAGTTGCCCACTGCGCTTGAAGGAGAGCTGGGTTTCATCACCAGCTTGTAACCGCGCCGGGAAATAGCGAGTCCCATTTTGCCCGCTATCTTCGACGATAAAAATTTTTACCGGACGTACACTTTCTACGACTTCAGGGGGAGTTCTGTCGCAAGCTGCGAGTAGAAACGTTACCAGCAGTGTGACTATTGTTTTTATCTTCACTGTGAGATCTCATTGAGTCAGATTTTAAAAATTATTGCAGATTAATTACTCACACTTTTTTATCTGCTTTTTGCGCCACTTTTTCCTGTGACATACGGCGCACCAGCGCTCTTATCAGTGTGATTAATAATCCTCCGGTAAACATTCCTAAAAAGTAGATCAGCACAATTAGCACCGAAATGGGTAGTGTTATTTGCGCGGAAAGAAAAGATAAAATCACCGAACCGCTATTTTGGAAGGCAAATAGCGTCGTCAGCGTCACTATCAGCAAAAAACACCCGCCATAAACGTATTTCAATCAATAATCCTTTTCATCTCAGTGCACCACATTTCAACGTTAAAACGCCGATAGCAAAATAACGCTACGCGCTACTCACTATCGGCGATATTTTTAAGAGCAATCCGGTTAATCAACCAAATTGATGTCCAAAGCCATTGGCGTTGCAGGTAGGCCGCTAACAGCCCTGCAACGCCAAGGGCGAAGAGCATTAGTAGTCAACAGCATCCCGGATAATTGGGCAGGTCATGCAGTGACCGCCCCCACGCCCACGGCCCAATTCACTACCCACGATCTCAATCACTTCCACCCCCTCTTTACGTAGCTGAGTGTTGGTTTTAGTGTTGCGGTCATAAGCCAATACCACACCAGGAGAGAGTGCGACCATGTTATTACCGCTGTCCCACTGCTGACGTTCGGTGTCGTAATCGTTACCTTCCGTCTCAACCACACGCAGTTTTTTCAGGTTCAATGCACCGGCAACCGCTTCAACAAAAGTGCCTTTATCGCGGCTTAACTTAATGCCGGTCGGGCCATTGTCTGGGCGCAGTGAGAAGGTTTGAATCTGATTAACAATCGCCGGATACAAGGTCACTACATCGCGATCGCAGAAAGTGAACACGGTATCCAGGTGCATGGCGGCACGCAGTTTAGGCATGGCCGCAATCATGACGCGCTCTACCTGCCCTTCGCTATTTTTAAACAGCGATTGTGCCAATTGGGTGATCGCCTGATGAGAAGTGCGCTCACTCATGCCAATTAATACCGTTTTATTGCCGATCGGCATCACATCGCCGCCTTCCAATGTGGCGGAACCATGATGCTGTGTCGGGTCACCCCACCAAACTTTCACATTGGCGTCGCCAAAGTCAGGGTGGAATTTATAGATAGCGGTGGTCAGGATGGTCTCTTCATGACGTGCTGGCCAATACAGCGGGTTCAAGGTGACGCCGCCATAGATCCAGCAGGTAGTATCACGGGTGTAGAGTGTGTTTGGCAGCGGCGGCAACAGGTATTCAGTGATGCCAACTGCTTCGCGGATCAGCTTAAGTTCTTCTTTGTCACATTTGCCATCATTATGCAGTTCTGTGGTCGATAAACCACCAATTAGCACTTCAGCTAATACACGCGGTTCCAAACTTTCCAGATAGCTACGGGTTTCATGCAGAATGCCCAGTGAGACTTCATTGGGTACAATTTGCTGATCCAGAATCCACTTTTTCGCTGCCGGAATAGCCACCGTTTCGGCCAGTAGATTGTGCATCTCAACCACATCGACACCACGTTCGCGCATTTTGGTCATAAAATCGAAGTGGTCGCGCTTGGCTCTCTCTACCCACAGCACATCATCAAATAATAATTCATCACAATTACTGGGGGTCAGGCGGTTATGGGCGCGACCGGGGGCGCACACCATCACTTTATGCAACTGGCCGACTTCAGAGTGAACGCCAAACTTGGTCTTGGCGTGAGTTTTCTTAGCTTTATCTGACATAAGAACTCCAATAAATTATATGGTGATAATTCCGGTGGCAATGCTATATATCGCAGCGACCGCAGCAACAATCAGAACAATAAACAGTACTCTTTCGTAGCTATTAAAAGCTTTTTGCTGCTGTTCACGTTTGGCAATCAGATACAAAATGGTGCCTGGGCCGTAAATAATGGCCGACAGCAGCAAGTACTTCATGCCACCTGCGTAAATCATCAGTGCAGAGTAGAAAGTCGCAATGAGGGCAAAAATTAAATCTTTTCTGTGACCACGTTTGTTGGTTTCGTAAGTCTCACCCGTCCATGCCAGTTTTAACCCGTAAGCCCCGACCAACAAATATGGGATCAGGGTTAATGAGCTGGTTAACTCCAACGCCAGTTGGAAAGCATAATCCGTAAACAGTGTCAGAATTAAGAACACTTGAATAAAGATATTGGTCAGCCAAACCGCCGCAGAAGGCACCGCATTACTGTTTTCCGTCCCGAAGACTTTTGGCATACTTTTACTCTTAGCCGCCGAGAACAGCACTTCTGCTGCCAACAGTGACCAGGATAAATAAGCCCCCAACACCGAGATAATCAGACCAATACTGATGAAAATTGCGCCCCAACGGCCGACAATAGCTTCCAGTACCCCCGCCATTGATGGCTGGCGTAACGCCGCCAGATCTGGGCGCAGCAGTACACCGTAAGAGAGCATGGTGATCAGGACCAACAGACACAGCACACCAATGAAACCTAAAACGGTTGCGATACCCACATGGCTGCGTTCTTTGGCATAACGTGAATAGACACTCGCCCCTTCAATCCCTAAGAAGACAAAGACGGTAACTAACATGGTGCTACGCACTTGGGAGAATAGAGACTCAGGTTCAACCGCCGGAGCCATGACAGCAGCAGCATGACCAACATAGCCATAATCATTCAGGTGGGATAAATCCACACTTTTGACCACGTCAGGTGTGCCCCAGAAGTTCAGTGCAAACACATCGCCTTTAAAGGCAAAAATCAACACGATGACGAAAATGAAGATAGGAATTATTTTTGCGAAGGTAGCAATGGTATTAATGGCAGCCGCTTCTTTAACGCCCCGCAATATCAGGATATGGAATCCCCATAAAATAACGGAGGCGACTAATACAGCCGGTATAGTATTGCCATCACCAAATATCGGGAAGAATGCCCCTAGCGTTGATTTGATAAGAACGAAATATGAGACGTTACCAATACAGGTCCCCGCCCAAAAACCTAATGCCGAGGCAAAACCAAGATAATCGCCGAAGCCCTCTTTGGCGTAAATGAATACACCGGAATCAAGATTAGGTTTACGCTGCGCCAATGTTTGAAAAACAAAAGCCAGCATTAACATACCACCGCCGGCTATACACCAAGCAATAAGTGCGCCAAACCCACCCGTAGCTCGTCCAAATGTCGCCGGTAATGAAAATATACCCGCCCCGATCATTGACCCAACCACTAATGAGGTTAGGGCCGGTAAAGATAATTTATTCGCAGATGAATTAGCCATGATGATCTCAGTGACGTTGGATAAATTAAGTTAAATCTAAGTTCTGTTTATCCCACAAACAGATTAGCCCGGACCCACTTATCAATATAAATACATAGTAATCATAGCTTCCTTTAAAACTATTGCATCAATGTCGGAAAAGTAGACCAAGACTTTCAATATGTAAATATTTGCAAAAATTATTACATATATCAAAATTTCTTAATAGTGATCGAAATCATCTTTTTGCCTATTCAAAAAACCACTCATCAGCTTAATTCACTGTATTAGCGCCACTCCATTAGCATAGATATCTGTTTTCCCTATCCGTTATTTAAGATATTTCTTGCATGTAAGTTCATTCAATAGCGCAAGAGGAGAAATAAGTGTGCATGTTATCTTGCTCTCTATAGATTACTGGTCTAGGCTTAATGCTCAACTATTGATTGAAAAATAAAAAATGCATTTACTTTCAATTAATTAACAAAAACTCAGTCATATTGAAAATATAAAATCACCTCTTATAAAAACTCTCTACTCGCTCACATTTCGCCCTTCTATTAGCTCCTTTTCCGCGCACTACAATCAGGTCATGACAGTACACTTATCTACCGAATTTTATAATTGTGGCATTGGAGAGACTGATATTCCATGTTGAAATGTCTGGCAATTTTGTAGGAATTTAACGCTTAACTAATGTGTGAATTATCCTGGCCGCCTCAACGCTATTTACGTTTCAAATGGTACAACGAAAAACGGCTCCCATTGGGAGCCGCAACTTAGCATATTATATTCGCGAGAGGTGTGCGCTATTCGGTCAGCCGCTTATCCGATGCCTGTTGAGTGCCCGCAACGGAATAACCCGCCAGAATCGCCACGAAGATCATAAACAGGTGACCCTCTGATGAATCTAGCAGGAATGAGTTGAAGAAGTTGCACGCCATATAACTGGTTAATACCGCAAGTAACACATTGCGTAGCAGTGGTGTTTGTTGCCAAATCACGCGATAACAACAGACAATCCACGCCAGGAAGATCAGTAAGCCAACCACACCTGAATGAATCGTTTCGATCAAATATTCATTGTGCGGGTTATTAATTGAATAACCGGTTTCTGGATTACCATAATAAAATCCACCGGCACCGTGACCTAAAATAGGGGCTTCCTTAATCAAACGGCTGGCTTCAATCACAAACGCAGAGCGCAGCCCCATTGAGGAGCTACATGCCTCATAGGCATCACCTGATGAAGCGGCGACACACACTTTTATTTCATTGACGCCCTGTACGATACGGTCAGTGGCTTTATTGGGGATGAATACCAAAGCCGCGAAAGCGACGATACCGAGCACCACTAAGGTTAACCGCTGACGGTTGCCCAGTGAGAAGAATAGCCATATACCCAAGCCCACCACCAGCGCCACATAACCAGTCCTACCCAGAATCAAGAACAGGATGCTGTAACTGGCAGCCACTACTAGCAGGCCATAACCCCAGCGTTTCCAACCCTGGCTCTTAAATGCCAGAGCTAACCAGAACAACGCCGCCAGTGCCATAAAGAAGTTTTGGGTAATTTGCAGCTTAAAGATGGTTGGATTGGTTGGATCTACGCCGCCCAACGGAATATGTAACACCCCGACCATCAGAGATCCGGCCAATATCACCGCATTAGCGACCAAAAACCCGGTACAAAACAGTTTGATCAACCGAGGTTGGTGCACAAAGAACAGCGCCAGTGGCAGTACATAAAGGAGTTTTTTATATTTACCCACCATATCAGGGCCATAGCTGTTGTGTTGATACAGCAATGATAGCGCCAGTAGTGCAAACATCACGGCTGGCAGATAGACCAGTGGGCTGGTTAGGAATGATTTAATTTCAAGTGATTTTCTATTGATAATCAGAGAGATAATAATCAGCACTAATGAAATATTCATCAGTTGATTATTAGTTGCTATACCAATACCCAACAGTAATGCAGCGACACTACACAGTATCTCACTGCGACGATTGACCGGATTTGCCGGCGATAAAGTTGTCATAATTCTCTCAGCTCAGGCTGGTTGGGGGAAACAAAGCGGCTTATACATTAATTTCCTTTGGCAATTCGCCAGGAATCCACTGCATCTATCACCTCATTAACCGGAATGGCGTTCAAATAACGGTCGGTGGTGTCGGTATCTATCTCATTAGGGTGTGGCAAAGTGCGATAATGTCCGGCCCATAATAGCGTGTGCGGAGCCTGCCACGGATGCCATTGGTTAAGGTTGCTGGGGCCAAATAGCACCACTGCGGGCGTTTGTAAGGCTGCGGCCATATGCATTGCCACTGAATCGACCCCAATGAATAGTTTCGCGTTATCAATCAATACTGCCAGTTCTGGCAGCGCCAAGAGGCCAGATAGATTGATCACGTTGTCTGGTTGCGCACATCCTGCAATGATTTCGGCGATATAGTCCAGTTCAGCCTGATCTTTACCGCCAGTCAACAATACCGTTTCACCTTGCTCAGTGAGATGGTTTATCAGTTGACTGAATGATTCACTGGCCCAAGTTTTGAATTTCCAGCGGGCAGAAGGCTGAATCAAGATGTAATCATTGATATTGCGCTGTTGGCACAGCTGTTTTACCCGCTCAATATCCTGTGGGCCATATGACATAGTGACATCAGTAATGATATCAGTCAGTTGCAGTGGCGCGAGGATATCGAGATTATTGAGCACCGTATGCCGTTCTGCGGCATGGGGGATCTCAACCAGGGTGGAGTGGCAGTAGCGCCATAGCCAGGTGTCCCGTTTCGGGTAATGAAAACCAATACTGAAACCCGGTTTGAGTAAGCGGCAATAGGCGGCGGCACGCCATTGATCAGATAAGTTGAGGATCAGATCATAATGGTCTGCTTTCAATGCGCTAAATAGGGCTTTTTCGCCGCTAATTTGTGCGGTGAAGCCCGCATGTTTGAGGCCACGATCGACAATAAACGCATGATTGACGGTGCTGTTCTCCCGTAGCATCTCTTGTGTGCCGCCATACAGCAGCACATCAATTTTTGCCTGTGGGTAGTTGGCTTTTAGTGTGCTTAGGAGTGGCGTCGTTAAGAGAACATCGCCGAAATGGCGTAATTTTATGACCAAAATGCGCTGAATATTGTCTTTCTCCCGCAATAGTTCCGGCAAGTGATATGGCCCTTGCTGAAAAATAGGCGCGGGTTGCCCGGCAGTTGATTCTGTCTTGTTTGATGTATTCATCATCGGATGCGCCATCATCGGCAACGAAAGGGGGTAATAATGCTATATCAGCCGTTTACTGCATGGCAATCGTTTATTTAATTCCCGGCGCTTTCCAAAGCGATGTCGTCAACCCGCTGTCCACCAGTGTCAACTGATCGGTATACACCGCTTGCCAATTGGTTTTTGCCGCCTGATAGAGCGCTTGATGCTCAGTGTTTGGCGTATACTCCCGCTCCCAGCGCACCAGCCGCTCACCGGTAGTATCCAGCGCCTCATAAAGCCCGACCCCCACGCCCGCTGCGATGGCGCAGCCCAAGGCGGTGGCCTCTTTAACCACTGGCACGCGAACAGGAATTCCCGTCACATCAGCCAAAATCTGGCTCCACAATTTGCCTTTGGAACCGCCACCCGCAAAGACCAGCGAGGAGGCTTTGACCCCAGAGAATTCGGCGATTTGCGCTAAATTGCAGGCCGAGACTATGGCGGCATTCTCTTCCAATGCACGGAATAAGGTGGCTTTGTTACACTTTTCAGGGTCGAGGGAGAGGTTAATAAAGGAGGGCGCGGCGTGATACCAGGATTTAAAGCGCATCACATCAGAGAAAATAGGCATCACGCCATAAGCGCCTGCCGGCACCCGTGCCGCCATATCCTCCAGCAAGCTATAGGTATCAATACCCAGCCGCTGCGCCAGTAATTTCTCTTCCGCACAAAATGCATCGCGGAACCAACGCATGGTCAGGCCGGTAAAGAAGCTGATCGACTCCGCTTGCACCATGCCGGGAATGACATGCGGGTTAATCCGCGTATTCATATTGGGATCGGTAATCGGCTGCGGCAAGTTGACCACCTGCTGCCAGAAAGTACCGCCCAATACCGCCGTCTGCCCCGGTTTCACCACCCCCAGCCCTAAGCAGCCGAGCTGCACGTCGCCGCCCCCCATCACCACCGGCGTGCCGACCAACAAACCACACTCTGCGGCGGCTTGCGCCGTGACATGGCCGAGCAAGGTGCCCGTCTCTTTGACCGGCGAGAGAATATCGGCACGTAACCCCGCCATCTCCAGCAGGTTGGGTTGCCAGTTGCGGGTGACTAAATCCAACATGCCGGTCGTGCCGGCATTGGAGGGGTCGACCGCCAGTTCGCCACTGAGCATATTGGCCAGCCAGTCGCTAATCATGGTCAGTGTCCCCGCCTGACGATAGATATCCGGGCGGTAGTGCGCCAACCACAATAGCCTCGGCATGGCGCTCAGTGTCAGCGTTTGGCCAGAGCACTGATACACCTCGAACTCAAAGCCGTTATCGTGCAGCTCTTTCAGCTCGCTAACTTCACGGCTGGCACGCGCATCCACATTGGCACAGGCCCAGATAGGTTTGCCGCTGCGGTCATAGAGCACAATGCCCTCGCGCATTGAGCAAGCCGCCACGGCGCGAATAGCACTGGTGGGCAACCCAGCCAGATGCAGTGCCTGACGGATACACTGACAAGTCAGCTTCCAGTTAGTGGTTAAATCAAACTCCATCGACCCTGGGACATCGGGCACCGGCAGATGCCGCCACTCAGCCTGTCCGGCGGCAATCTGATTACCGTTAAGATCAAATATCACCGCCCGCACACTGCCGGTGCCAGCATCCAGAGCCATCAGGTAGTCAGTCGATGAGAGTTGATTCATTATTCGGTCCTCTGCTTCGATTAGTTTTTATATAAATTCGTGAATAAATCTGTCCTCTACTGCCATAAAGAAAACCGGGTGAAAATAGGTAATCAAATAAGCTTAATGATTGATCTTGCCGTTTGCTCATCAGTCACCAGGGCATTCACATACCCCCCTTTCAACGCCGCCACTATCGCTTCTGACTTCTCAACCCCACCTGCGACGCCAATGACCGTCGGAATGTTGGTCAGATCCGCCAGTGAAATACCAATCAACTCTTGGTGAATCTGCATATCGGCGGCCAGCGCACCATCCGCCTGCATAAAATAGCCGAGGATATCGCCGACCGCGCCTTTGCGGCTGAACATGAGCTGCTCGCCTTCACTGATATAACCGGAGCGCAAAATGGTGGCTTCCCGTTGCTGATTAACCGAGCCAATACCGACCACCGCGACATCTGCGGCACAGGCCGCCAGCAGCACATCACGGACACTGTTTTCCTGGCGGAATGTTTCAGCGACTTTAGCACTGGAAGCCCGCAACGGCGCAGGGATAATACTGACCTGACAAGCCGCATCCAACTGACCAATCCCGGTCATATAAGAGCCAACACCGCCAGAAAGTGTCACCAGCCGAACCTGTTGCGAGGCAATAAAACCACTCAAATGCTGCAACGCGCACATGGTGGTTTCACCAAAACCCACCGCCAAAAGTTGCTGCGGTTGAATCAGCGCCATCAATAAATGTGCAGCACCAATCCCCAATCGGCTACTGATACTAAGATCAGCCAGCGAAGGCAGGATGCGGATATGCTTGAGGCCAAAATGCTGTTGCAGCTGGTTTTCCAGTTCCAGACACCCTTCATAGCGCGAATTAATCTGTACCCGGATGACCCCTGACTGACGGCCTTTCTCCAGCAATCTGGAGACCTTCAATCGGGTCAGCCCCAGCAGTTCGCCAATATCCCCTTGCGTTAAGCCATCGTGATAATAAAACCACGCAATGCGAGCGAGCAGTTCCTCTTCACTCATGCTATTACCCGGATATTTGTATTCATCATTGGACAACATGGGTTTTTCTTTTACGGCGACTAACGGTTTCTCTTTCATCATTGCTCTTTGGCTATCTCGACGCAAAAACGGCGTCATCAATGTTAAATATTCATTGATAACTACGCTAACAGCTTAGCCAATATATTTGAACACATTCTAATTTAAATTTTTTTATTCACGAAAATGTGATCTTGATTACGCCACAAATGGGAATATGCAGCTATCTTTTTTGAACATTTTTAATTTTAAATTATTTTTGTTCACATCGGGAGCTACTGATGCCGCACACCGTCACCACCCCGCCACCCCTGCTCCAGGTACGTGGCATCAGCAAGCAGTTTTCCGGCGTCGTGGTATTGAAAAGTATCGACTTTACCCTGCAACCGGGCCAGGTTCATGCCCTGCTGGGGGGGAATGGGGCAGGTAAATCAACGCTGATGAAGATCATCGCCGGGGTGCTGCCGCCCGATAGCGGCACCATTGAGATCAATGGGCAGCCCTGCCTGAATCTTACCCCCGCTAAAGCCCATCAATTGGGTATTTATCTGGTGCCGCAGGAACCCATGCTGTTTGCCAATCTGTCGGTGCAGGAGAACATTCTGTTCCGCTTGCCTAAGCATCAGGCCGACAAAAAGAAAATGGCGCAGTTACTCAAAGATTTGGGTTGCCATTTGGATCTGTCTGTTCGTGCCGGTTCGCTGGATGTGGCCGATCAGCAGTTAGTTGAGATCATGCGCGGCTTGATGCGTGACTCACGAATTTTGATTCTTGATGAACCCACCGCCTCGCTAACACCTGCGGAAACTCACCGTTTATTTAGCCAAATCAAAATGTTATTGCAGCAAGGTGTCGGGGTGGTATTTATCTCCCATAAACTGCCGGAAATTCGCCAACTGGCGGATTGGGTCAGTGTGATGCGCGATGGCGGCATTGCCCTGAGCGGCGCAACCGCGGATTTCTCAACCGACACCATTATTCAGGCGATTACACCGCAAGCCAAAAATAGCGAATTATCCGCTACCCAGAAACTCTGGCTGGAGCTGCCCGGCAACCGCCGCTCTCAAGCCCGCGCGCAATCCAATCAACCGGTGATTCAGGTGACCGACCTGAGCGGCGAAGGTTTTGCCCACCTCTCTTTTGAGGTCCATGCCGGTGAAATTCTTGGGCTGGCGGGGGTGGTTGGCGCAGGCAGAACCGAGCTGGCCGAAACCCTGTATGGCCTGCGCCCTGCCAGCGGCGGCACTGTCCGGCTGGAGGATATCGATATCACCACAATGAAAACCGTCAACCGCTTAGCGGCAGGTCTGGTCTATCTGCCGGAAGACCGCCAGGCCTCCGGCCTCTATCTGGATGCGCCACTCAGCTGGAATGTCTGCTCGCTGACCCAAGGCAGTCAAGGAGTGTGGACTCATCCGGCACAGGAGGCGGCTATTTTGGAGCGCTATCGCCGTGCACTGAACATTAAATTTAGTCATCTGGAACAGCCGGTGCGCACTCTATCCGGCGGTAACCAGCAAAAGCTGCTGATTGCCAAATGTCTGGAGGCCAACCCATTGCTGCTGATTATTGATGAGCCAACCCGTGGCGTCGATGTCGCCGCCCGCAGTGATATCTATCAATTGATCCGCAGTATTGCTGCGCAGCATGTGGCGATCATTTTTATCTCTTCTGATCTGGAAGAGGTGGTGCAGATGGTAGATCGTGTTTTGGTCATGCATCAGGGGGAAGTCAGTGGCGAGCTGAATGGTCAGGCAATGAATGTCGATACCATTATGCATCTGGCCTTTGGTGAACAGACGGCCTTAGGTGAACCTCATGCCAGCGCCCATCCATCGACCCAAAATGAGGGCGCATCATGTTGAAATTTATTCAAAATAATCGTGAAGGCACCGCGCTGCTGGCGATACTGGCCCTGTTTGCCCTGCTCGGCGTGATCGACCGCAATTACTTCAGTATGCAAACCTTCACCATGATCTTCAGCAGTGCGCAGATCCTGATCCTACTGGCGATCGGCGCAACACTGGTAATGCTGACCCGCAATATTGATGTCTCCGTCGGCTCCATTACTGGGCTATGTGCGGTGACAGTCGGCATGGCGCTCAATGCCGGATTCGGACTGGCGCTCTCCTGCCTGTTCGCCCTACTGGTCGGCATGGCGGCGGGCTGCTTCAACGGCATTCTGGTCACCTGGCTACGCATTCCGGCGATTGTCGCCACACTAGGGACACTGGGGTTATATCGCGGCCTGATGCTGTTGCTGACAGGGGGCAAATGGATCGAAGGATTACCGGCGGATCTGAAAAGTATATCAACGCCAATTCTGTTTTCCATCTCACCCATTGGCTGGCTGATTATGTTGCTGATCCTTGCCATGGCAGGGTTACTGGGTAAAACCGCCTTTGGTCGCAGCCTCTACGCCACGGGCGATAACTTGCAGGGCGCGCGCCAACTGGGTATCCGCACTGACAGCATTCGCATTTTTGCCTTCTCAATGAATGGCGTGATGGCGGCACTGGCGGGGATCGTTTTTGCCTCACAAATTGGTTTTATCCCCAATCAGACTGGCAGCGGTCTGGAGATGAAAGCCATTGCGGCCTGCGTGCTCGGCGGGATCAGCCTGCTCGGCGGCACCGGCACTATCATTGGTGCCATTCTTGGGGCTTATCTGTTGACTCAAATCGATAGCGTGCTCGTGCTGCTGCGCCTACCCGCGTGGTGGAATGATTTTATTGCCGGTTTGGTGCTGCTGGGGGTGCTGGTGTTCGATGGCCGCCTGCGCTGCGCGGTTGAACGCAATATCCGCCAGCAGAAATATGCCCGATTTACAGCTCGTCCGGCAGTTTCTGGTAAGTCGACAACTTCGGATAAGAAGAAAAACGTTATACCCAATAGATTTCATGATGCAGGAAGGCGGCAAACGAGAGAGTCCCGATGAGCTTACAGTGGTAAGTGATTCGGGTAAACGAGAGCAGGTAACACACCTGCAACTTGAAAGATGAAGGGTATAAAAAGGGGTGGTGCGATGAATCTTTATCGACGTTACGGATGGGAACTGGCGCTGGCGGCCTTGTTGGTGCTGGAGATCCTGCTGTTTGGCTTATCGAATTCGCGCATGTTGGATATCAATGTGCTGCTGTTCAGCACCAGTGATTTTATCTGCATCGGCATCGTGGCCCTGCCGTTGACCATGGTGATCGTCAGTGGCGGCATCGATATCTCATTTGGCTCCACTATCGGACTGTGCGCCATATTCCTTGGTGTGATGTTTCAAGCCGGCCTGCCAATGAGTGTGGCGATCCCACTGACCCTGATCGTCGGCGCATTGTGCGGCTTGATTAATGCCGGATTAATCCTCTATACCGGCGTCAATCCGCTGGTCATCACCCTGGGTACCATGTACCTGTTCGGCGGCAGCGCCCTGTTACTGTCGGGTATCTCCGGTGCCACCGGCTACGAAGGTATTGGCGGCTTCCCAACGGCTTTTACGGATTTCCCCAACCAAACCCTGTTCGGCCTGCCCATCCCGCTGGTGATCTTTATGTTGTGCGTGCTGCTGTTCTGGCTATTGATGCACCGCACCCACAGTGGCCGTAATGTTTTTCTGATTGGGCAAAACAGTCGCGTCGCCCGCTACAGCGCCCTGCCCGTCGCCCGCACCTTATGCCTGCTCTATGCCCTGACTGGCATGGCCTCCGCCATTGCTGCCGTTTTGCTGGTCTCTTACTTCGGCTCTGCGCGCTCTGATTTGGGGGCATCATTCCTGATGCCCGCCATCACTGCGGTAGTGCTGGGCGGGGCCAATATCTACGGCGGTTCCGGTTCGATTCTCGGCACGGCACTGGCGGTATTATTGGTGGGTTACTTGCAGCAGGGGCTGCAAATGATCGGCACCCCCAACCAGATATCCAGTGCACTATCCGGCGCGCTGCTGATTTTAGTGGTGGTCGGGCGCTCCATCAGCTTGCACCGACATTTGATTCAAGAGTGGTTACAACGCCGTCGCAGTAGAAATACCCTGAGTTAATGCCTGTTTTTCTTTTATAGCGAAATGCCAACACCTCAGTACCTCGATACCTGGATGCGGAGATAACAAAGCCTATGGCGATCTGGACGCAATTATCGCGCCGGATGCCAATGCCCTGCCAGCCGCAGCACAAGCCGCAGAAAACCTGAAGCGCGACAATGTGGCGATCGTCGGTTTCAGCACCCCGAACGTGATGCGCCCCTATGTTGAACGCGGCACAGTGAAGGAGTTTGGTCTGTGGGATGTGGTTAACCAAGGCAAAATCTCGGTTTATGTCGCCAATGAAATGCTGAAAAAAGGCGATTTGAACGTCGGCGATAAGCTGAACATCCCAAATATTGGCGTGGTTGAAGTGGCACCGAACAGTGTGCAGGGCTATGACCATGAAGCGAAAGGCAGCGGCATCGTGTTGCTGCCACAGCGGGTCATTTTCACCAAAGAGAACATCGATAAATACGATTTCTAGTCTCAGCGGCCCGCCCCTGCGGCGGGCTAATACCCATACTAATTGGAGTGATGACAGATGGCTGATTTAGACGATATCAAAGATGGTAAAGATTTCGGTATTGGCGTCCCGCAGCACAATCCTGCGTTTACGCTGAAAGGCTCCGGCTCACTGGATTGGGGGATGCAATCTCGTCTGGCGCGGATTTTCAATCCAAAAACCAATCGCACAGTGATGCTGGCATTTGACCACGGCTATTTTCAGGGGCCGACCACCGGTCTGGAGCGCATTGATATCAATATCTCCCCCCTATTTGAGTACGCCGATGTCTTAATGTGTACCCGTGGCATTTTGCGCAGTGTGGTTCCCGCTGCCGCCAATCGCCCGGTAGTGCTGCGTGCGTCCGGTGCTAACTCAATCCTGACGGATTTATCCAACGAGGCCGTGGCCGTGGCGATGGAAGATGCTTTGCGGCTCAACGCCTGTGCCGTGGCCGCGCAGGTTTATATCGGCACCGAGCATGAACATCAATCGATTAAAAATATCATTCAATTGGTCGACCAAGGGATGCGCTACGGTATGCCAACCATGGCGGTGACCGGGGTCGGCAAAGATATGGTTCGCGATCAGCGCTACTTCTCACTGGCGACGCGGATCGCCGCCGAAATGGGCGCGCAGGTGATCAAAACCTACTATGTCGACAGTGGTTTTGAACGCGTTGCCGCCGGTTGCCCGGTGCCTATCGTGATTGCTGGCGGTAAAAAGCTGCCGGAACATGAGGCGCTGGAGATGTGCTATCAAGCCATTGATCAGGGCGCATCTGGCGTGGACATGGGCCGCAATATCTTCCAGTCCGAAGCACCAATTGCCATGCTGAAGGCGGTTCATGCCGTGGTGCATAAAAATGAGAATGCAGCAGCGGCTTATCAGCTGTTCCTACACGAAAAAGGTTGAGTGGTGACAAGGAGGAAAGTATGCACGTGACTCTCGTCGAAATTAATGTGAAAGATGACAAAGTTGACCAATTTATTGAGGTTTTTCGCGCCAATCACCTCGGTTCTATCCGTGAAGCGGGCAATTTACGTTTTGATGTGTTGAGGGATGAGACCCTGCCGACCCGCTTTTACATCTATGAAGCCTACACTGACGAAGAGGCGGTAGCAGCCCATAAAAAGACCCCCCATTACCTCGCGTGTGTCGAGCAACTGGAGGGGTTGATGACCGGCCCACGTAAAAAAACCGTCTTTATCGGCCTGATGCCTTAGCCGACATGGGCAGCCGATACACTATCGCTGCCCATTCTGTTCTCTCCCAATATCTTTCTCGCGATATTCCCTCTGCCCCGGGATTCAGGCACATTACCTGCGATCTGTTTTTTTTATCACCCAGCCGGAAATGAAGCAGAGAGTCGTCACTCCAATGAGAGCCGCAAGATAAATTGATAGGCGCGATATCAGACAACACCTATCAGAAAAATGTATACAGTGCGGTATTCTTGGCGCTGAAGATAATGATTGGCAGCCTTTCTGGCCGTATCGCGCCTCATCTGCTGTGATCCACACTGCAAAACAGGAGTTTCTATGAACACCACTCATCGCTTGATCTTGGCCTTGGCTTGCTCCAGCACACTGCTGACCGGTGCGGCGAGCGCCAACAGCTTATTAGATTCAGTTAAAAGTGCCGCCGACCAGTACAGTAAATCAGGCGATAGCTCATCTTCACTATCGTCGCTGACTGGCTTACTCAATGGTGGCGATAAAGGTCTGAGCGCCAGCACCATGACCAATGCAGCGGGTATCTTGCAATATTGCGTCCAAAATAATGTGCTGTCAGCCAATGGCACCACCGCAGTTAAAGACCAATTGATGAGTAAATTGGGGATCACCAGCACCGAAAATGCCAAGAGCCAAGATTACCAAGAGGGTTTGGGTGGTTTACTGAAAACCGGCGAAGGTAAAAGCCTGAACCTGAATGACCTGGGCAGCGAACAAATCACCGAAAAAATTAAAACTAAAGCCTGTGATCTGGTGCTAAAACAGGGCCAGTCATTCTTGTTGAAATAGTGACAGTACGCAGCTTGGAGCTGCGTTCTTTATTCAAATATTTAATCTAAGAAAATATTCTGGCGGTGATAAGCCATCTGCCCTTCATCAGGGAAAAATTGAACAGGTAGCCGCAGTTTCCGCCCTTCATATTTAGCAAAATTTTCTTCACTAATAGTGCTTCTCAGCTTCTTGATTTGTGTGGAGAGCACCATTTCAAAATGTTCGTTAAAAGTAATTAATCCCTGATCAAAAGCTCGGTCATGCAAGCTGGAAAGGCATAAGCCATTGCTGGGATTAAGACGATGCTCCGCGCCATGACTCCAGGGGCGAATATGGCTAGCAACTAATAACGCAGGCTCTTCCAACTCTGTAATACAACAGCGGTTTTGATAGACATGCAAAACATTTTTACGGAACAGTTGCTGACCGACCCGAGCTTTAATAATGGTGGTTTTTTCTTTCCCACTAAAATCTTTAACACCGCTATCAAATAATTGGGTGACAGGTTTCTCAAGTTGACTCATTGCCTGCTGACATTGCTGCTCAAATACCCCAGCATTTTCATTCATTTCCAGCCATAAAGCGCGATCAGCATTTGAGGCCCCGCTTAATCCCTTACGCCCAGAGTCGAGAATAAAAGGATCCAAACTGGCGAAATTACCCAGTTTCATAGCTAAAGCCGAAGGTGTTCGACCAATTAATCTGGCGTAATGAATAATGTCGGGATTTCGGGAATCTAATTTGCCGAAGGGAATTTGGCTATATAGTGTAAATGCAACTAACAGTTGATCCCGCGTCCAGTGGTTTACAGCCATGGCATTAACATCCAAAATTAATGAACCATTTTATTGAATGCGTTAACTATGCCAGGTACAAAGAGAAATGGGTATGGTTGTAAATTGATTTACTCGATTTTCCCTAACACATCCTCGACCCTAAGCCCCAATAATCTCGCTATATGCACAAATTCGACGACATCTAAGCGCCTTTCGCCATTTTCTACTTTAGCAACAAAAGACTGAGGGCGGCCAAGAATGTTAGCGAGACTCTCTTGAGTGATACCTTTAGCAATGCGCTGGTCACGTAACGCCTTGATAACCGATTGATATTCATCTGAATAAATAGAGACCATCAGTCCAATTCCTTTTATAACGTTGGAATTGAATATCTGTCACCATCCTAATTATCCCAAAATAGGATAATAATACAGTGCCTACTTTATCGATACCATTGAACTGATAATCTTGCTAATTAATAGCATTTCATCGATAGAGCAAGCGGGCAATCTGGATAAGCTCCACAAAGTCGAATCTCCTCTCATCATTCTCAACTTTAGTCATAAATGACTGCTATTGATTTAGTGCCAAAATGATACACAACTTACTGATTTTTTAGTAATTATAGCCTGGTGGAGTGTTTCTATCGCCTGCTGGTATTCTTCGGAATAAATGGAAGTCATCGATGCAACCTTGATTAATATCTTAAATCCAAATATCAGGTGTTTATTTTTATCCCAAAACAGGATAATTAGACCAATACATCACAGGGAAGGGTAAAAGTTATGGATAAACCAGACTGGCATCCGGCAGATATTGTGGCGGGTTTGAAAAAACGGGGTAGGACGCTGGCGGCGGTTTCTAGAGAGGCAGGACTGGCCTCTTCAACGTTAGCCAATGCCCTACAAGTTCACTGGCCAAAGGGTGAAAGATTGATTGCGGAGGCGCTGGATCTTGATCCTGCGGAGATCTGGCCTTCCCGCTATTTGAAACCTAAAAAACGACAAAAAAATCATCCACAAAGTGAGCTAAATTAGATTGACTCCGCATTCTACAGGAAAAAGATAGCGAGATTATTAGGTTGCTGGGTTGCTGGGTTGCTGAAACATGAAGATCAATATTGACTGTAAAAAACGTTACCAACCTGCTGTACTTCAACACAAAGATTCCCTGTGATTCAAGAATATTTGGGGATCACAAATTTTCCGAACCGAGCAGCCCTCTTTCTGACCTCCAGTGATGATGGCAGCTAATGGACGTAAAAATACCAGAATGGAGATATAGCAAAAATCACCAGAATGTTATCTGCTGTTTTATAAAGACTTTTACGGAGGAAAATGGACTTTACTGAACGACAGGCAAAAAAAAAGCCACCCTGCGGTGACTTGATTTACATACTAATGGTGCGAAGGCCGGACTCGCTAATATCATACAACCTACTGATATCAATATTATTTATTTTTAACACTAAGAGCTTGTACCCGCACTTGTACCCACAAACACCATTTCGTACAAAAATTGAGCTATTTCAAACTATTGTTGATAAGAGCCCAAGACTCAAGATTATACTATTTTTTACCGACAAGTCATCGTCTGAAGGATTAACTCCTCTCTGCTAACATCCCCGGATAGTGTTTGGCGATAATGCCATTCATCTTGTCAATCAACTCAGGCTTCCTAAACGTCAGATGTGCAGAGCCTTTCATGAAGTACTTTATCAAAAAGTAATCATCTTGATAGTCCTTTGCCATGTGCGAATTGGCGTGAATATGCTCAGACAACCGGCTTGTCACATCGCCCCGGTTGTCTGGGATCGCTTTACCGTCCAGCAAGTGCAACATGCGCTCTAGGTCTGCCAACTGGTCTCGCCGGTAACCCTGGTTCAGGGTAAAGCCCCATTGGTTGCAACTGACCAGATTGCTGATGATCAGCTTTTTACCAAATCGGCATGGGCTATTGGTTTTATAGTGCCAGGATAATCCTTTGAATAAATTGATGACCCCGCGTTCAAATACCTCGTCTTTCTGCTGGTGAAGTTGCTCAAAGGTACTGAGTATGTTGGCTTCGCTGATGGCAGGAATATTATCTCCCTCAAGGTTTCTGTACCACTGGTCACGGGCTTGGGCATCCATCAGGCTCAGCATCCCTGATTTTTTCATCAGGTCTCGCCATATACCGCGATCGAGATTGCAGGTAATCACTTTCATGGCCGTTTCTGCTTTCTCCATGAACCAACAGCCAGTACGGAAGTCTTGTCGCATGGCCCAGTCTTTTGCTATTCCACCGCCGATGCTGCTGGTGATGGCTGAAATATCCTCAAGCTGGTGGATAAGCGCGTCAATCTGCACCAGTGCGGTATTACGCACGGTGATGATACGTTCAATGCTGGTGGAGCAAATCACATCGGTGTGGCCGGTTAGAACCTGCGGCTCGTTGATAACTGCGCTGAGTGAAGTAGACATCGTAGGAACTCCATAAAAGCAAAACGCCAACGATTGTTGTTGGCGTCGAGGAAGAGGGATGTTTCAGGTGCCAGTGTCTGCCGTTCAAGACAGTTCCTGATACACCGCGATATAGACATAACCGTGACTGCCCAGCGTATCCGCTTCACAGACAAATTCTCCATGCCGAACCGTAATGCCTTGCTGACGGCGTTGATCCAGCGCCCCGGACAGCAGTTGCGATTCCAGTTTGGTTATCAGCATGGGAAACGCTGCATCAAGAGCCTGAGTGGCTTCAAGGGAAAAGGTGCCGACAATATTGGCTCTGTCACTCAGAAAGTGCAGGTGTGTTCCATTCTGTACCAGCCTGGCTCCCAAACGTGGCGTAATATCACGTTTCAGGCCCCATGTTGGGGAAGTCGTCATGTGGTTATTCATGTTAACTATCTCTGTGTGGAATAGGATTGAGGGATTCGGTTGGGTACAGCAATGTGGGCGGGAAATGAGCCCGCCACAGGCCAACAGCCTGGCGAGCCCGCACGATATCGCCCTTGCTCAACATCGGGTCTTGCGCCAGTGCGCTGAACCCGTTACGACCAATTCGCACTAATGCATATTTCTCAACCAGTGTGTTTATGGTGTCGCCGACTGAAATCCCTTGTTCAACCTGTTGTGCAATCGCCTGTTCATCGTGATAGGGCGTATCGTTGAGGCTCAGGCCATAGTGGTGCTCTAGTAGGAAAGTGAGCAGTCGCTGATAAATAGCAGGCACGGGTAATGCACCCTGCGCTGTGACGAGTGGTTTCATGGGGATGTTCTCAATGTGAATAATGCGGGGTTAAGTCAGGAAGATGTTAGGGGTTACCAAATCGTTTGGTTGAATGGAACATCACCTTATATCAATCGATTAATGCAAAAATGGCATGACTTTCTGGATGATGCAGAGCGTAAGCACGCAACCGATAGAAGTGTTCGGTCATAAACTCATTTTCAGTACGGCAGGCATGGTGACTGTAAGCCATCAGGCAGGCGATGATTCCGGCTGCTTCACGACTGACGGTAGCCCCGTTGCCATTGAGTCCGTTAAACAACGTGTAGTCTTGCTCCGTACCCGGCACAATAAATGCGCCGCCGCCGCTGAGCGTATAGTAATCCCAGAAGTCGCCGCGATAGTCATCACACAATCGATCCAGCCAACCAAACACCTGTGGTTCAATCAAAATCCATTGCGGTATCTCACCAAAATGGTCTGGCCAGAAGTGAATGCGCTGAGAGTCGGTAACCGGCGTGGCGGTTAGTGTATCCATCTGAGTTGTCGTTGGGATATTCATGAGTAATGTCCTTCTTTAATAAAGATAAATAGCAAAACAGGTCCTCCGGGAAAACCGGGGAGCCTGTTTATTTAATGGGTTAAGAATTTGATTCAATATTTAAAGTCGTGAGTGAAGATAGAACGCGGGGAGAGGCAGGACCTCTTAGATTAAAAACCCGTTATCGTCGGGATAACGGGCGGTGTTTTTCCCTGAATATTGGCATAAAGTCTGTGCCTGACTGCTGTTTTGAATACATTTTGCTGACAGGTTGTCAATTATGGTCTAAAAGTGAGCCACAGTTATGCTTTAAAAGTGCGCCACTTT
>NZ_CAWQAF010000067.1:0-1702 GCF_963892745.1 Yersinia sp. Marseille-Q3913
CGCAACCAATTACAGCAGGTCACCACCGTGAAGCGAGGTGCGGAAAACAGCGCCAAAGATGACCACGAAAGCTACCTCTATGGCAGTGACGGTAGGCGGGTGGTGAAACAAAGCATTCAGCACACTAATAACACCACTCAAACCACAACAGTTACCTACCTGCCAGGTCTGGAACTGCGCACTCAGTACAGTGGTCAACAACTTACCGAAGATTTTCAGGTCATTACCCTCGGTGCCGCCGGACGCGCACAGGTGCGAGTGTTGCTGTGGGAACAAGGCAAACCGGAGGGCATTGATAATGCCCAGTTACGTTACAGTTTCGATAATCAAATTGGCTCCAGTTTATTAGAGCTGGATGCTCACGGCGATATTATCAGTCAGGAGGAGTATTACCCATTCGGCGGTACTGCGGTATTTTCTGCCCGCAACACCATGGAAGCGAAATATAAAACCGTGCGCTATTCCGGTAAAGAGCGCGATGCCACCGGCCTCTACTATTATGGTCACCGTTATTACCAGCCTTGGCTGGGCAGATGGCTAAGTGCCGACCCGGCAGGGACAATAGATGGGCTGAACTTATATCGGATGGTGAGGAATAATCCAGTTACGTTGATGGATGAAGATGGGTTAGCGCCTATAAAATATATTGGTTCAGAAAAAAATGGGGGCCCTTTTGAATTAATGTCACTTGGTTATAATGATTTAGCATCTCTAGGACGGGCCACCAAAAACAGCAACTACATCACAGCTAAAAAAATAATGACAGAAACATACGCGGAGGCTAATAACATACTAGCAAATGTACTTTCTGAATTAAAAAATAAAACGCCAGAAGCAGAATCTGTTATTGATAAGTTCTTTGGTACACAATCAGAATCAGAGAAAAAAAATCTATTTTCAGAATTAACAAGCAAATTTGAGTCAATAAAAAACACCATTAGTGAGATAAGACTATTGGCAGGCCTCGGTGTAACATTCATAAAAGACTCACCAACAAAAAAAGTTATTGCTTTCGTCAGTATATCATCAAAAGAAAGTAGAATTTATATTGAGCCTGATAAATTCCTATCCTACAAAGCAATAGATAGGGCTGGGGTAATAATACACGAATCCTCGCACCTTCATGGTACATACGACTATTGGTATACAAACTCACTATTAAAAGATATGAAAATTAATTCTATAGACTCAAGTTATTTTGATAAATTAGAATTAACAAATGAGATGAAAAACTCCAGTAAATTCATAAAAACAAACCGAATCATCACTCAAAAGGGCTTAAAATCTGAAAGTATATCTGATAAATCAAATTTCATGAGTGCTGCAAAGTCCTCTGATATGAACTCAGCTATGACCAAATTTATGACCAGCGATAAAATAAGGTTAAAGATCACAACTAATAATGCTGACACTATAGCAAACTTAGCTATCGCTCTATCGAAACAATACATATTAAAAAATAGGAAGAGCTAAAGGTAAATTTTACAATTAATCATACACAAAGGGCCTGAAACTTTTCAGTGCCCTAGGGGGTATATGAAAAATAAATCATTGCCGTGAACGATAACCATAGATTGGCTATTTACGCTCTGGCCGATAACCGCATTCATGCCGATGATGTCAAAAAAATGCTCATTAAGAGGAACATTGCTCTTTTTAAAACAGCAGAAACAGTAAATTAAGGATCATTATATGCCTAAAA
>NZ_CAWQAF010000068.1:0-1539 GCF_963892745.1 Yersinia sp. Marseille-Q3913
TGATAATGATGAATATACTTATGAGCAATTAAATGAAAATGATGAGATAGTTGCCTCTTATGTTGAAATTCATTCAACATCAACTTATCCACCTTTTGCAACAAGCATTACAGTGACAAAAAACTAGATTGATAATAGAAGGACGCGATTAATAACGTGTCCTTTTTTTTGTGCTGAATTAGTATTTACTTTAAAATTACGTACTTCCGTGTGATATTATCTAATTATGATATAATTTTAAGACAAATTAGTGGGTGAATATTTAAATGATGTATCATTATACAGACCTAAATGCCGCGAAATCCATCATAGAAAATTCAACAATTAGATTAACCGATATTCGTTTTTTGAATGATAAAAATGAATTTAATCAAGGCCTTGAAATTCTAAAGGCTGCAATGTGCGAATTTGTGTTCTCTAATGAAATAAATGATATAGCTTTTTTAGAGAAAGTAATTGAATGGAGAGATTTAGCGTTTGAAGAGTTAGAAAATTTTCATATAACTGAAGAGTTACTGTTTGTTAGTTCATTTAGTCGTTCCTGCGATCATTTAAACCAATGGCGTAGTTATGGTATGTTTTCTCTTGATTTTAATGAGGAGATATTCAAGGATAACCTTGAAGATGAAAATGTATATTTTTTAGAGTGTATCTACCATCATGATGAGGATTATCTTAGCGAAATTATCAATCGTGAAATACTGTTGCCTTTGTTTAAGGAATGGATTCCAAATGATGTAACTGGAATTAATGAGTTACTTTTCCTTAAATTTAAAGAGTTAGTCGCTATTCAAGCATTAGCATTCAAGCATGAAAGTTTTGAAGAAGAAAATGAAGTAAGAATTGTTTTTAGCGCTGAAGAAACCGATATGCGTATTAATTTTCGGGTGAAGAGTAATATGCTTATTCCTTATGTGGAAATTTCCTTTGATCCTAAGGCTATTACTTCATTATATGTAGGGCCAGTTCAAAACCAAAACATGACAGAGCAATCCGTAATAACGTTTAGAAATAATGTTGCTGAGAGTTTGATACGAAAAGAAAAAACTGATATTGAATATTTTCTAGATATTATATGTTCGGATATTCCTTATCGGGTTTTTTAGGTGGCATCAGTAGGTGGATGGGCGACTGATTAACAATTACCCTGTTTCGCCTTTACGCACAGAAACCCGAATAGCCCTCCTGCCCTACATTTTGTGTTCTATCAGTTGATGGTCGATACTCGATGTTGTGTTTAGCGCTGTCGGGTGAGGCTGTCCGGGGGCGTTCAGCCCTTGCCCATCAGTGCGGCACATTAGGGATTATTCCCCTTTGCGGCGTTTGAAAAAGTACGTTAGGAACGTAGCCATATGATTTTACGTTTATGACCGCATAGTATCGATGATGCTGGATTATGTTGATTTAATTACCAAGTTTATTAACACCCAAAACGCTGAAAAACCATGGGTAGACGCTTTTGTGAGGTAATATTATTAACGTTATCAGCCTGTCTAACTGGTTTGCACACAAAATTTATGGAAGTATATGCGCCGGAGT
>NZ_CAWQAF010000069.1:0-1404 GCF_963892745.1 Yersinia sp. Marseille-Q3913
TGAACTGCACCCCAAATGTTGGACACTCAACAAAGTAAGGTGCAGTTTTTTATGAGTAAATACTCTCTCAATTTCAAGTTACGGGTCGTGCAACACTATCTTTCCGGACTGGAGGGACAACAAGCGACAGCCAAACGATTTGGCATTGATCACAGTGCAGTCCGTAAGTGGTCCAGTGCGTGGAAACTTCATGGTGAGGCAGGACTGACGACAAAACCTGGCCACTATCCTCCAACCTTTAAGGAAGCCGTTATTCTGTATATGCGCGACCATCTTCTTTCCGCACGCAAGGTGAGTACTGTGTTTAATATTCCTGCATTCACCTCTGTTTGCCTGTGGGAACGCCTGTATAATGAAGGGGGTCTGGAAGCCCTCAGAAATAGCCGCCGCGGGAGAAAAAGGATGTCAGAATTAACCGGAAAACACCCTAAAAAAAACACAACATCCTCTCTTTGTCCGGATGAACGGGAAGAGCTGGAACAACTTCGTGTTGAGGTGGCTTATCTAAAAAAGTTGCAGGCCTTACTCAGTCAAAAAAACACGCCAGAGCATGGTACAAAGCGCAAGCCGTGAATGAGTTAAGGCAACAATATTCGCTGCCCCGTCTACTGAGGGCCGCAGAGCTAGCCAGAAGCACGTTCTACTGGCAGTTATCTTCATGCAAAAAACCAAATAAATATGCGGATGATAAGCGACGGATTACGACACTGTTCCATCAGCATAGAGGTCGATATGGATACCGCAGGATCACGCTTGCCTGTCGCAGGGCTGGCACGCCGCTTAACCATAAAACTGTTCAGAGGTTAATGCAGGAGTTACAGTTAACTTCCTGTATTAGAAGAAAGAAATATAACTCTTATAAAGGTCGGTATGGAAAAGCAGCCGATAATATCCTGAGCCGTCAGTTCAGTGCGGATAAACCTAATCAGAAATGGGTAACGGATGTTACTGAGTTCAAAATTAGCGGAGAGAAACTGTATTTATCACCGGTACTTGATCTCTATAATGGTGAGATAATCGCGTATCAGATGGAGTCACGCCCACATCTGTCAATGGTGGAGAATATGCTGTCAAAGGCCTTATCAGTACTGAGTGAAAATGAATATCCGTTGATACATTCAGATCAAGGCTGGCAATATCAAATGGCACAGTACCAGAAGCGGTTGAAAGAAGCGGGTCTGACGCAAAGTATGTCCAGAAAAGGGAACTGTCTTGATAACGCGGTAATAGAAAGCTTCTTCGGGACACTGAAATCGGAATGCCTATATCTTGATGATTATAAAAATATCGGTGAGTTACGAATTGCAATCGATGAGTATATTCACTATTACAACCATGAAAGAATAAAACAGAAGCTAAAAGGCCTGAGTCCGGTAGAGTATCGAACTCAGGCCCAGATAACCG
>NZ_CAWQAF010000070.1:0-1369 GCF_963892745.1 Yersinia sp. Marseille-Q3913
GAAGCCAGTCGCAGATACCAGCTGGCTGCAACTGTTTAATAAAAACACAGCACTGTGCAAACACGAAAGTGGACGTATACGGTGTGACGCCTGCCCGGTGCTGGAAGGTTAATTGATGGGGTCAGCCTTAGGGCGAAGCTCTTGATCGAAGCCCCAGTAAACGGCGGCCGTAACTATAACGGTCCTAAGGTAGCGAAATTCCTTGTCGGGTAAGTTCCGACCTGCACGAATGGCGTAATGATGGCCAGGCTGTCTCCACCCGAGACTCAGTGAAATTGAACTCGCTGTGAAGATGCAGTGTACCCGCGGCAAGACGGAAAGACCCCGTGAACCTTTACTATAGCTTGACACTGAACATTGAGCCTTGATGTGTAGGATAGGTGGGAGGCATTGAAGTGTGGACGCCAGTCTGCATGGAGCCAACCTTGAAATACCACCCTTTAATGTTTGATGTTCTAACTCGGCCCCGTGATCCGGGGTGAGGACAGTGTCTGGTGGGTAGTTTGACTGGGGCGGTCTCCTCCCAAAGAGTAACGGAGGAGCACGAAGGTTAGCTAATCACGGTCGGACATCGTGAGGTTAGTGCAAAGGCATAAGCTAGCTTGACTGCGAGAGTGACGGCTCGAGCAGGTACGAAAGTAGGTCTTAGTGATCCGGTGGTTCTGAATGGAAGGGCCATCGCTCAACGGATAAAAGGTACTCCGGGGATAACAGGCTGATACCGCCCAAGAGTTCATATCGACGGCGGTGTTTGGCACCTCGATGTCGGCTCATCACATCCTGGGGCTGAAGTAGGTCCCAAGGGTATGGCTGTTCGCCATTTAAAGTGGTACGCGAGCTGGGTTTAGAACGTCGTGAGACAGTTCGGTCCCTATCTGCCGTGGGCGTTGGAAGATTGAGAGGGGCTGCTCCTAGTACGAGAGGACCGGAGTGGACGAATCACTGGTGTTCGGGTTGTCATGCCAATGGCATTGCCCGGTAGCTAAATTCGGAAGAGATAACCGCTGAAAGCATCTAAGCGGGAAACTTGCCTCGAGATGAGTCTTCCCTGGGGCTTTAAGCCCCCTGAAGGAACGTTAAAGACTATGACGTTGATAGGCTGGGTGTGTAAGTGCAGCGATGCATTGAGCTAACCAGTACTAATGATCCGTGAGGCTTAACCTTACAACACCGAAGGTGTTTTGGTGATTTGAGAGAGATGATTTTCAGCGAAGTTCCGAGATTGGACTGACTGGTTTTACGATAGTGAATTGTGAAACGGGTGAGTTGAAACAGAATTTGCCTGGCGGCCATAGCGCGGTGGACCCACCTGATCCCATGCCGAACTCAGAAGTGAAACGCCGTAGCGCCGATGGTAGTGTGGGGTCTC
>NZ_CAWQAF010000071.1:0-1364 GCF_963892745.1 Yersinia sp. Marseille-Q3913
TCAACTCAAGTAACATCCCATTGTCCTTGCGCCGTACCGAGCTTATCTGTTTGACGCTATAGTCCAGTAAAATATTACTGATTACTGCTCCTAATGCGAATGACTCGGTGCCTTCAGAAATAATAACCTTAACTGTTTTTTCGGTGCTATTTTGCAGGATATGATAAGTGTCAATGCCCTCACCGCCAGCAGCAAATCCTGCTTGTAAAGCGATAACATCATTCCCACCCGCCCCCAAAATAGTATCCTCGCCATCCAAGCCATTGAGGTAATTATCTTGGTTGTTACCGCGGATAATATCATCCGTATTCTTAGAACTAATGACATTTTCAATATTGCTAATTTTGGCAATATGCTGCCGCCCCGTCATGCCGCGCTGAGTATACTCGCCTGAGGTAAGATTGATTTCGTTACTTATGCCTTTACTCTTTGGTGCTGCTAATGTGACGGAGTCACTCCCCTCGCCACCATCCATTTGACTGACTCTTTCTCCAATGTCAGGATTATCAAAAATAAAAGTATCACTCTGGTTTCCACCGGAAAATTCCTTATACCCCTGACCCACCATAAAGACATTTCTTTTATCTTTATAGCCGCAGGCTTTATCATCACCACTGCCCAAACTGAAAAGTGCAGCTTTATTTTGAGCTAATGCTTTGTCAGAGTGGACAGGAGGTCCCATGTTTCCCACTCTAACAACACTGTTATCAGTGCCATCACCATATTCATCGGCAACAATGGTATCATTAACACCTTTAATTTCATCCAGGCTATAGTTTTTATATACAGTTGGTATTGAAGAATTATTATTTCTACTGCCCGTAGGGCGGTCCATCCCGAAGAATCCAGGGCTAAAATCTATAGTAGTATCTGAAGTAGATGGCCGAGTATGTATAGTCTCATGAAGGCGTATATCACCACGGCTATAGAACAGAATATCTTTATCAACACTGTTTTTTAATAACTCCTGATAAGTATGATGCTGCTGCTCTAATATAGATTGCCGCACTTTCTGAGCATTATTAGCATTAACTCTATTCGCTATATCCGATGTTACTGGCATCTCTATGAATAACAGCAGACCATTTTCAATCCGCTCTCCTATTGTCATATCCGGTACAATATCCCGAATACGTTCAATTTGAGTCACTGCGGAATAAATCTGTGTAGCCACTAGTATTGCTGCCGCTGCAATCATCCCTACCGGGCCAGCATAGGCGGCAATGCTCCCAGCAATCATCCCTATCGGGCCAACAAAGGCGGCAATGCCAGCAATCACCATGGCAATACTCATACCTATACCTATAGCGGCATTTACTGTAGCAAAAACACCACTCACCAGTAGATCACGCTGTAAATGGGGA
>NZ_CAWQAF010000072.1:0-1249 GCF_963892745.1 Yersinia sp. Marseille-Q3913
TTTTCAAGCAGATTTGTATAAGAGACAGACCTTACCGATAAGGCTCATAAACCCTTTTTTGATCTCGATAAAGCTGCCTACTGAAACATTTTTTAAAACCTTCCCTTGGTAGAATAGGTCACTCAGGTTCTTATTCTTATCCACAAGGATCGTAACCATTCTGCCAGAAACTTCGCACACTTCTCCGACACGTAAAATAGACTCTTCGTCGACAAAATTAGTATTCATCATTAACCACGTAGATAGTTCGTAATAATGTGATTGAGGTTGCAAAATTCCAGCGTTCCCCCAGGAAGATACACTATTTCCACATTGGAGAAATCCCTGAACTTATCTACAAACATATCCAGCGCGGATTCATTATAAGCAAAAATAAGAATTTTAAGCGTCGCATTGCGCAAGGCTTTCTTCGTCAGAAGTTCAATATGCTCATCCGCGAACGAAAAACCGAATACAATAAGGACGGTGCCTTCTTTATCGAGCTCGTTAGAGTATGTGCGTAATAAATCATAGTATACGTTCTCGAGAAGAGTCTCTTTAAATTTTTCTTTTCTCGGCAAAATTATAGCATGCTTATTTACCCAATTTTTAGTATGAATCGGTCCTTTGAATTTTAGAGGTGGTAAATCCTGTAGAGAATATATTATATTATCTCCTTCTTTTTTCCATGAAAGAGAACCGTGCAGTTTTATGAGGTTTACCGTGGGTAATTCAACGCTATAGTTATACAAATTCCCGGTGGCGTGTATACTTCGGTAGAAACTTCCGGCATCAAAAGAATACTGATTAAAAATATTCACTCGACGACTAAACCCATCATTAACCTCAATATTATGATTTTTTGTTGCAGCATCCTCAATAAAAAGGTCATAATTAGTAGTGAATATATTAACCCGGCGGGGCAGCAACCCCGTCCTTCGTCGGGTAAGAATTTTTTCTATTGAAGACAAAAAATCTGCATAATATTTTTCCGTCTTTTTAGTGTTAGAAACTTTATCCTCTGGATAAAGTTTCGATTCATACTCTCTTCCGATCAAAATATTATTAGCCACCCACACTGATTTAAGAAATGCAGATGCTTCCTCGAAATATTCTTTTTCTTTTTCACTGTTAATTAATTTTTGTAATTCTTTTTCAATATTAGCAAGCACATTTATAGCGGGCAGCGAGGCACCTGATCCAATAAGAAAATTGATATTTGCAGACTGAAATACGCGCTCAAAGTATTCCTGATCCCTATCGTTACCGT
>NZ_CAWQAF010000073.1:0-1259 GCF_963892745.1 Yersinia sp. Marseille-Q3913
CTGTTACGGATATTCCTGGTTGAGCGCATCAGTGCTGACGGAGTTTGACTATGACCAGACGTTTACAGACCAGCGGACCGAACCGCCAGAAACCGTCACTTACCGTGATTTTCTGGGTGAAAGGTATTTCCTGCACCTGGACGCGCTGAAAGCCTTGAGTGTGAATGATGAAGTGCGCGTGTTGTTCTGCTTTCAGGGTTGATCCAAATGCCAGAAATGACAAAGGACATCCTTTCGGATGTCCTTTGTCATAACAGGTACTGCAAATTTGAATTAGTATTTTTTTACAACCTTGTTTGGTTGACTTCTCCGCTCTCGAAGTGTGTGTACATTCTGATCCTTACGATCTGGCCGTACACGGGCGCAGCGCGGGTGACGTTCGATAATTTATAGAGCAGGGCCACTCATACCAGCTCTAAAACCAAACCCAGTTTGCACTTATTTGTCTGGCTCTGAGATGAATACTAGCCATTCCACACATATAATGCAAGTAATTGTACCGGCAAAATTGTCACATACTTACTTATCATTTTGTTGAGCCAAACAGCGTTAAAGCCTCGATCTGCACTGTCGGGTAGCGATGCCGAAGGATGTCGCTGGCACAAACTAATGACGTGCCAGTTGTCACCATATCATCAATCAAAAGTACCCTACGCGGCGGTACTACCGCAGGTAAGTGCCCCCACATAAGTGGATTAATATATGGGCGCAGAGACGTTCGTGAGATAGCTTTAATCTGGAACGCCGTCTGAGGGCTGTTGTACTTAATGAAACGGTTCACAGCCTCACGAATAGCAGAACGGTCGGTAGCTTTAATCTGGAGCGCTTCCAGGTTCTTTAGCACCTGTTGAGCGCTTATTTTTACCATAGCACCGTGATGACAAACACCAACACCGCTCCTCGAACATACCCTATTGGCAAACAAAGCCGTGAGATTGCTTGAAGATGGTAGTGGCAAGAGCCAGTCCCATTGGAAACCAGCAGCAACGTACACGGGCAAATCCATCACTGCGCGGCGTGTGGTCTGGAGCTGGTGCATTCCCTTTAGCGCGTACAACATCGGGCTGTTATCACCCGGCGGATCTTTCACTCCACGCTTACCCTTTTTACCTTTTGTCCGAGAAAAGATTGATGTGACCTTTAAGCCATTTGACAGGGTTAAAACCGTTGGATTCCCTGCCGGGGTTGTCACGCTGTAGTTATTATGCGAGTGATCAACGGTAACTAACCGATTTGCCACATCAACCGTAAAGCCCACG
>NZ_CAWQAF010000074.1:0-1179 GCF_963892745.1 Yersinia sp. Marseille-Q3913
GCTGTAGTATGCACTCAAAAAAAAACCGACTCCATTAAATTGGGTCGGCTTTTTTGTTTTTAATTAATGTGTCCGCGCAGCAGCTGCATCGCTGGCTGATATGATAACCAGGCATTACTGTTGTCACCTGCAACTTCGGTAAAAATGGCTATTAAGCGTTGAAATACTTCATCGTGTTTCGTTTTATCGAATTGTACGGGCATTGAAAACAAGTTGAGCAATCGAGCGCACTCATCGCGCAGGTTCTCAGCACGAGACGCACTCAATGCTTGCAACCTGTGCCCCTCCCGTGTGTCTAGCTGAACTATCAGCATCATGGCACATAGTCGTACCATTTCGGTGTAACCTCGCTGATAATCCAGGTTGTTATCGCTCATCGATGTGCCTCAGTATTTAGGTAAAAGCGGCTGACTTTCTTGCCATAAGCGTTCAAATTCCCGTTCGTAGACCGCGACCAACTGCGGCTGGTTCCGCACGACTAGAACGTTTTCAGCATTACGCTTGTCTGCACTGACCGAATAGTTATAGCTCCCTGTCTGGAGCGTATTACTGTCGGCCAGAATTATCTTATTGTGCATTATAGAGTAATTATCATTTAGGCGAATAGGAATGCCCTGATTGGCAAGGAATGTCACCGCGGTATAGCTATCGCTGTTACTTTTCTTGTCGGCTACCACCCTGACGCTAACCCCTCGTTGTTTGGCCGCCACCAAAGCTTGCGCTATTCCTTTATCGGTAAAAGAGTAAGCCTCCATGTTCAAGGTATTCTGAGCCAGGTTAATAACATCCAGTACGGCAACCCTAGCCGAATGCGAAGGGGAGAAGCCAACAGTGAACGCCGGCATCGCGAAAGTAGGCCAAGACAGTGTTAATGTGGCCAGGATTATCAACGGAGAACTTTGCGCAAAAAAGCGATGTTTCATTTTTATATATTCTCCATTCATCCTAGCGTTACTTCATTGGCTATCTCGATAACATTAAAGTCACTGGTCCCAAAATCTTGGAAGTTGTGCCACATAGTTAGGCACAGTGGGCAGGTAATTTTACCGTCAACTGGTGAAGGTATTAATTCGATGTCTGTTGCACGAAACTCAACGCAGCAAAGCGATTTAAAACCTATTACATCGGTAGCTATGTGGGTCAGATATTCTTCTTTTCCCAAATGGGGGGGATAGAAAT
>NZ_CAWQAF010000075.1:0-1142 GCF_963892745.1 Yersinia sp. Marseille-Q3913
AAGTGGCGCACTTTTAAAGCATAACTGTGGCTCACTTTTAGACCATAATTGACACCATATGGATGATGCACAGCTGGATATGTGTCTGCGGGTAGACACTGTTTATCGCATCCGGGAAGCCCTTCAGACCGTCCACGCAAGCAATCAGGATGTCCTGAAGCCCACGATTTTTAAGCTCTGTCAGCACACTCAGCCAGAACTTTGCGCCTTCATTTTCGGCCAGCCACATACCCAGTAATTCTTTCTGGCCTTCGGTGTTGATGCCCAGTGCCAGGAAAACGGCTTTGTTTATTACGCTGCCATTCTGCCGAACTTTCACGACGATACAGTCCATATAAACAATGGGATACAGCGCATCAAGTTGTCGGTTTTGCCACTCAGTAACCTGCTCTTTAACGGCATCAGTGACTTTAGATATCAGCGTGGGCGACACGTCGGCGTCGTACATCCCTTTGAAGGTGGCGACGATTTCGCGCGTGGTCATCCCTTTGGCATACAGGGATAAGATCTGGCTGTCCATCTGCGTGATACGCGTCTGGTTTTTCTTAATTAACTGAGGTTCAAAGGTATTTTCACGATCACGAGGCGTGTTCAGCTCAATCTCGCCGTCATCGCAAAGTAGGTTTTTTGACGAGTAACCATTACGGGTATTAGAGCCTTTTTTGGGTGCATTTTTTTCATGCCCGAGATGGTCAGTCAGCTCAGCATTGAGCGCTGTTTCGACGGTCAACTTCGTCAGCATACGGGAAAACTGGTTAAGATCAGCTTCGGTTTTAAGGCCTTTAGCCAGTTCGGCAGCCAGCGCTTTTAGTTTCTTTTCGTCCATAATTTGCCTGTCTCCGTTGTTGGAGTGAACATATCAAAAACAGGCAGATACACAATTTAAATTACAGTCTCTATTCGTCTCAACTCTAGGATGTGCCTCACCCCTTCGGGCCAGCGCAGCCGCTGTTCAAACTGCATTCGCAATTTGTCACATCTCATGCTCAAGTCGCACTTTGTTAAAAATCATAAGCAAAAAAGGCTACCCATCAGGGTAGATTTTTTACTTTTTTACATAGCAGAAAAGCAAAAACCCCACGCTTTTGCATGGGGTCTCGGCTTGATTTGATGCCTGGCAGTGTCCTACTCTCGCATGGGGA
>NZ_CAWQAF010000076.1:0-1138 GCF_963892745.1 Yersinia sp. Marseille-Q3913
CCATCGGCGGCTTTTTCCCACCCCATCAGCCCATCAAATCCACTCAGCGCCCCGCTAATCGCCATTGAGGTGACTAGCGATTTAACTGATGACTGACTCCCCAACTCTTTGAACGTCTTGGATAAATCCCCCTGATGCGCCACCAGCAATGAATCCGATGGGTAAATTGAAATGTTGGGATTTGACTGTTGATAATGCCAAGCTTCAAAATCCCGGTTTTTAGCCGGGATTTTGATTAAGGAAGCTGTGCAAGTAACGTATTGACTTTATTGGTATCTTCCGGGTGAAGTTGGAGATACTTTTCACAGGCTAATCTGACATATTCAAAACAGACATCTTCGCTCACAATAACTGTATCGTCTTCTTCCGGTGGATAGCCATAAGCGAACTCAACACCGTCAAAGTGTTCTTCTTCGTAATAACTATCCATATCGGGGAAATTACAGTAGGCACCATCACAGTTAAAGCCTATTTTCTTCACCAGACTACTTACTGCATCCAAAAAAACATCATCATTATACATCCTGTCAAAATAACCTTTTATCACCCAATATGGTTCTGATTCGTCATATGGTTGCCCAAAGAGTTCTTTCATTAACGTCTCCATTTTATTTGGGATGAAAATTTCTAACCGCACCCGTTTCTTGATCTATATATATCCTAAAAGTAACGCCACCAGCAGTACTGTCATACTGCCTTAACCCTTTAGATATAGCATCTTTATATCCATAGCTAGATGCCTGTTGACCAAGATCTAGTATTTTTTGATCAGAGAATATTTTGGGATCATAAATTGTCTTAGGGTATTCAGCCGATTTATATCCAATTATATTTCCAGCCCGGTCATATGCAGGTATTTGGTATTTAACTTGAGTAATACCATTGATCCCACTTGGTGTACTACTCACAATTTTCACATCATTTTGGGTTGCCGCAGAATAAAACTCATCTGCATTATGAGCCCCTTTAATGCCTGTTTTTTGTGTAAACCCATCAAACTTAGCCAGATGATCCTTCTGATTGATATTAAAGCTAATTCCTGTCGGATAAGTTGAAGCTACTTGCCCGAACTTTTTCCCCCGTACTACCCCCGCCAAAGATATCGACAACCCAAGGGCTTCTATTGTCTCTTTAGACC
>NZ_CAWQAF010000077.1:0-185446 GCF_963892745.1 Yersinia sp. Marseille-Q3913
CATGTTGAATGATGCTAATCAAATTCGTCGTCTGGCCGATGTATTTAGTAATAATGATAGTGGGCAGTTACATATTGCCACTACCCATACACAAGCGCGCTATAGCTTGCCGAGGGTGATTAAAGAGTTTCGCTTACTCTATCCTCAGGTGAAGTTAGTGATTAGTCAGGGTAATCCACAAGAAATTACCGCTATGCTGCACTCCGGCGAAGCCGATATTGGCATTGCCACTGAGCTATTGATGAGTGATGAGTCCGTCGCGGTATTTCCCTATTATCGCTGGCACCACGCGATAGTGGTGCCAGAAAATCACCCGCTAACCCAAGAAGCCAATATCACCTTGGAAACTTTGAGCAGCTTGCCATTAATTACCTATCGTCAGGGCATTACAGGCCGTTCACGTCTGGATAATGCCTTTAAAAACGAAGGGTTAACACCAAACATTGTGCTTAGCGCGCAAGATTCTGACGTGATTAAAACCTATGTTGAGCTGGGCATGGGGGTGGGGATACTGGCGGATATGTCCTATGAGGCTGATCGTGATAAGGGGTTGGTACGACTGAATGCAGAGCACTTATTTGATGCTAATACCGTCTGGTTGGGGCTAAAACGAGGCCAGTTACAACGTAACTTTATCTGGTTCTTTATCCAGCTCTGTAACCCAACACTCTCCCTGTATGATATCAAAGAAAAAGTGCTGGCAGGGGCCACAGAGGAGATGGTCATTGATTACCAAATTTAGCTAATAAAAGGCGCTGACTGGCGGTTTTGATACCAAAGGTCAGTCAAGATCATCATTATCCGGGCTAAATTGCACCCGCACTTCCGTCCCACCTTCTTCCCGCTGACGAATGTCGCACTGTCCATGTAAGCTGGTGGCGCGATCCTGCATAATCATCAGGCCGTAATGATTAGGCCGCTCACTGGCTTGACCAATTCCACAGCCATTGTCGATGATGGACATCACGACTTCACCCTCCTCAGCCACCACCTTGACCTCGGCCTTACTGGCATGGGCGTGCTTATAGATATTGTTCAGCGCTTCGCGGGCAATATTGACCATATGAATAGCCTGATGATCAGGCACCGCATCTGAGGCCAGATTAAAATCGAGCGTAATGGGCAGATTGGCCCGTTCGCTGAACTCATTGACCAGTCTCTGGAGGGCGGCATGTAAGGTCGCGGCATTGAGCTTCAGGCGGAATGTGGTCAGCAACTCACGTAACTGGCGATAGGCGATATTAAGTTCATCGCGCATTTGCTGTATCAATAATTTGCTGGGAGCGGGCAAGTCCGGCGTCTGTATCTGCAAGCAACTCACTTGTATCTTCAGGCAAGAGAGGGATTGCGCGATGGAGTCATGCAGTTCGCGCGCAATGGATGAGCGCTCCTCCATCAACAATAGTTGCTGCTGATGTCTGGCCTGGCTCTCCAGCGCTAATGTACTGGTCAGTTGCTCGACCAACATGGTAATCAACTGCTGTTGGTCTGAATTGAGGGGGGTATCCGTGGGTAACTTCGCCAGTAATAACCCATATTGGCCGAGCTTATCACTCAGGCTCCAACTCAGTGATTCCCGTGATGTCACCTGACTGGCACCGCTGAATGCACTGCTGATGGTTAATTGTGTTGGGACAGCTGATCGCGTTGGGCTATTTTGCGGCGGTAAATATTCACCATCCATATTATCCGTGAGGTGAGCACGGTAAAGATGATTGCCGTACAAACAGATCTGCACATTTTCCAACGGCGTTAGTGCTTGCAACTGATCAATCACCGGGACCAGTCGTTCACTCAGTGGTTGATGGGTATGGAGCTGGCGACTGCTGTGGTAAAGAAAGGCTAAAACTTGGTTTTTCTGTTGTAAATCAGTGGTTTTCTGCGCCACTCGCTGCTCCAGATCACTGTAGATCAGCGACAGTTCCTGCGACATTCGATTCAATGCGGTCCCCAGCATACCCATCTCGTCACGTTGATTGGCCAGGGTGTAGCGCTTGCTGAAGTCACCGCGCCCGATTGCATTCGCCATCGAGATTAATTGCAGCCATGGTCGCAATAAGCGGCGGCGCAGATAGTAGATAGTGGCTAACAGCAGGCCCAGCGTCAGAATGATGAAAACCAGTTGAATCAGTGTTACCAGCAGCAGCCGCTGCTCTGTTTTATGGTCAATGGCTAATACCAGCGCATCAAGCTGGTGGACAAAATCAGCCACACTGGCAGCCACCTCGTCAGGGTGTTTGGCTTGCAGCAACTGTGGTTTTAGCGTGTTTTGCCAGTAGTGTTCGATTTGCAGATATTGATTGGTCAAACCTTCCCGTTTTAGGGCTTGCTGCAAATCACGGCTGGTTTTGTCCTGCTCCAGTGCCACCAGATAGGGTAAATCGCGGTCATCCAGCGGCACCATAGAGAGCAGCCGATAACTTTGCATACGCAGTGAACCCGCTTTATTGATGGCGTGGGCATTACCCTGAATGCTTTGCGCCATCCACGACGAAATCGTCATGCCCGCCAGCCCCAGCATACCCAGCAGTATCATCAGTAAAGAGATCTGATTCACCAGTGGGATAAGGTAACGTTTCATAAAGTGGGATCTCTAGTCTAATTAGCCTGCAACCTTAACGGTTTTAAGGGTGAAATGTTAGCGCTAATGAGACTTCATCCCGGCCGCCGTCATCATCATACGGAACAGCATGGAAACCGCCAATAGTGCCAGTACACTACCGCACCAGATAATAAGCATCCAACCGAGGCGCTGCCACCAGGGCGATCTCTTCGGTTCAGCAGGTGATGGTGATTTAATCATTCAATGATAGCCCTGTTCGTGATTGATTTTCCCGCGGAATACGTAGTAGCTCCAGAAGGTATAAACCAGAATAATGGGGATGATAAATAGCGCGCCAACCAGCATAAATCCTAAGCTCTGCGCAGGGGCTGCCGCTTGCCATAAGGTAATGGCGGGTGGAATAAGATAGGGCCAGATGCTGATACCTAAGCCGCTATAGCCCAGAAACACCAGTAAGAGTGTCAGCAGGAAGGGGGCGTAATGACCGCCACGATTGACGGCGCGCAGCAAGGCCCAACTGGCCAGTAACACCAATATGGGCACCGGCAGGAACCAAAACAGATTCGGCAAACTGAACCAGCGCGCGGCAATTTGGGGATGCGCGAGTGGTGTCCAGAGACTAATGACGGCAATAATAAGCAACATCCCCCATGTCAGTGGGGTTGCCAGTTTATGCATCACCTGCTGTAGATGGCCCTCGGTTTTCATAATCAGCCAGGTGCAGCCGAGTAGCGCATAGGCCGTCACCAAGCCGATGCCACAAAACAGGGCAAAGGGGGTCAACCAGTCAAACGGCCCACCACTGTAGCTGCGGCCGGTCACCGGGAAGCCATGAATAAAGGCCCCGACCACCATACCCTGGGTAAAGGTGGCAATCAGCGAGCCGCCAATAAAGGCTTTATCCCAGATATGCTGTTTCTCAGGGCTGGCTTTAAAACGGAATTCAAATGCCACGCCGCGAAAAATCAAGCCCAACAGCATCAGGGTCAGCGGGATAGCCAGTGCATCCAAAATCACCGCATAGGCTAACGGGAAAGCCCCCAATAACGCCGCCCCTCCCAGCACCAACCAGGTTTCGTTACCATCCCAAACCGGTGCGACGCTATTCATCATCAAATCCCGGTCGCGACTGTTTTTGACCAGCGGGAACAGGATGCCTATCCCTAAATCGAAACCATCCATCACCACATACATCATGGTGCTGAATACAATGATGACAAACCAAATCAGTGGAAGATCAATACCCATCATTAGCTCCTATTTGGTTGGTGGTCAGTTGGCAATGGGCTGCTATCCGCATCAAATGGCTCACTGACTGCCGAGAGTGGTCGGGCGGGAGTATTGTGTTGCCCTGGGCCACCGTGATCTTGCTGGCTGCCTTCATGGGCCGTTGGCCCTTTGCGGATCAGCCGCATCATATAGGCGTAGCCCACGCCAAATACCGAACCATAAACTACGATGAATACCAGCAAACTGATGCTCATATGCATCTCGCCGTGAGATGACACCGCATCACTTGTGCGCTGCAAACCATAAACAATCCACGGCTGGCGGCCCACTTCAGTGGTAAACCAGCCAGCCAGAATGGCAATCAGCCCTGACGGCCCCATCCACAGCACGAAATAGAGAAAAGGGCGCGACTGATACAAACTACCACGCCAGCGGAGCCATAAACTCCAAAAACCAGCCAAAATCATCAACATACCTAGCCCGACCATGATGCGGAACGACCAGAACACAATGGTGGAATTTGGGCGGTCTTCTGGCGGGAAAGATTTCAATGCCGGGATCTGTTTCTCCAAACTGTGGGTCAGGATCAGGCTACCTAAATAGGGTATTTCCACTGCGAAATGGGTTTTCTCCTGCTTCATATCGGGCCAACCGAACAGAATCAATGGCGTGGCTTCACCGGGCTTATTCTCCCAGTGGCCCTCAATGGCGGCAATTTTAGCCGGTTGATACTCGAGGGTATTTAAGCCATGGGCATCACCAATTACCGCCTGTAATGGGGCGACAATTAGCGCCATCCACATCGCCATCGACAGCATTTTCCGCATAGCTGGAGTATCCCGCTTGCGCAGTAAATGCCAGGCGGCGGAAGCCCCGACAAAGAAAGCGGAGGCTAAAAACGCGGCGGTTGACATATGCAGTAGCCGATAAGGGAAGGAGGGATTGAAAATCACTTTCAGCCAGTCAACCGGCACCACTTGCCCATTAATGACTTCAAAACCTTGCGGCGTCTGCATCCAGCTATTGGAGGCGAGGATCCAGAAGGTGGACATCAGGGTGCCGAGCGCCACCATACAGGTGGCAAAGAAGTGCAAGCCGGGGCCAACACGGTTCCAGCCAAACAGCATCACACCGAGGAAACCGGCTTCGAGGAAGAAGGCGGTCAGCACTTCATAGGTCAGCAGGGGGCCGGTGATACTGCCGGCAAATTGTGAGAAAAAGCTCCAGTTGGTGCCAAATTGGTAGGCCATGACGAGGCCGGAAACCACCCCCATACCAAAGTTGACGGCGAAGATTTTTGACCAAAAATGGTAAAGATCACGGTAATCCTCATTTTTGGTTTTTAACCATAAACCTTCTAATACCGCCAGAAAGCTGGCTAACCCGATTGTGATGGCGGGGAAGATAATATGGAACGAAATGGTGAAAGCGAATTGGATCCGGGCCAACTCGAGAGCGGTTAAGCCAAACATAATGACCTCGCTGCAAACATGGTGCTGCCTCATCAATCGATAAAATGAATCAAGCCCAGTGTGGCGAGCCACAGGCGATTATTTCAGGGCCTAAACTTGGCAGTTAGTTAACCATAAGTTAAAGTGGCTATAATAGTGACAATTAATTCAATCTTACCTATAACAGTTGGCCTATGACTCGATACGAACAGTTAGCGCAACAAATACGGGCGCAAATAGAATCCAAAGTCTGGCAGGCGGGCGACAAACTGCCGTCGCTGCGGGAGAGTTGTAAGCAATCTGGCTTAAGTTTAATGACCGTGGTGCAGTCATACCAGCTGCTAGAAAGCCAGGGGTGGATCGTCGCCCGCCCGCAATCGGGGTACTATGTTGCCTCACGTCCGACACAACTGCCGCAGCCACAGCGCGGGAAAAAACTGCATCTGGATGAGCAAGTAGACATTAATGCGTTTATTTTTGATGTACTACAAGCAGGTAAAGATCCGGCCATCATGCCCTTTGGTTCGGCATTTCCTGATCCGAACTTATTGCTACAGCCCCGCTTATCCCGTGCGCTGGCCAGTGTCGCCCGCAAGATATCGCCACAAAGTTCGGTGACCAACTTGCCACCGGGCAATGAAAGTTTGCGGCGCAATATTGCCCAGCGCTATGCCGCCAGTGGAATGAACGTTTCACCGGAAGAAATTGTGATTACCGCCGGTGCGATGGAGTCACTGAGCTTGAGCTTGCAAGCGGTGACGCAGCCCGGAGATTGGGTGGTGCTTGAGTCGCCCGCTTTTTATGGTGCATTGCAGGCGATTGAGCGCCTGCGGTTAAAAGCCATTTTCATCACCACGCACCCACAGCATGGCATGGATCTTGATGCCCTAGAGCAGGTCATCAGCCAATATCCCATCAAAGCTTGCTGGTTAATGAGCCATTTTCAGAATCCGCTAGGGTGCTCAATCTCCTGGCCGCAGAAAAAACGGCTGGTGGCGCTGCTGCAACAGCACCATATTTCGCTGATTGAAGATGATGTTTATGGTGAATTGTACTTTGGTGCGGAGCGCCCATTACCGGCCAAAGCGCTCGATCAACATCGGCAGATCCTGCACTGCTCCTCTTTTTCAAAATGTCTGGCACCGGGATTCCGTGTGGGGTGGGTCGCCGCTGGGGAACATGCGCAGCGGATCCAACATTTGCAACTGATGAGCACGGTTTCGGCCAGCGTCCCGACCCAGTTGGCGATTGCGGATTATCTCACTCAAGGCGGTTACGATACTCATCTGCGCCGCTTACGCCGCTTAATGGAGCAGCGATTGAACGCGATGCGGCAGGCGGTGGTTGAGCATTTCCCTAAAAATGTCAAAATCAGCCATCCTGCGGGGGGCTATTTTTTGTGGTTGGAGCTGGAACCCCCTTTTAATGCCAGCGAATTATATCGGCGCGCGCTGGCGCAGGGCGTCAGCATTGCTCCCGGCAGGATGTTCACCACCGGTAATCAGTTTGATCACTGCTTTCGACTCAATGCCTCTTTTGCCTGGTCAGAGCAAAGCCAAAAGGCAATCCAGATCTTGGCGCAATTGATTAACCAACTCACCCATGGTGCCGATAATAGCCGCTTCCGCTAACCCTCACGGTGTTCAAATCGCTGTGCCGCAGCAAATGGCTCCAGAAAATGGGGCCAAAATAGCATTATCCGCTAGTCATATTACGGTAATTTTCCCCCTCTATGATGCATAACATCCCTATTTCTTGCTGCAATACCCTTTATATCCACAGTAGAAATGCACTCAATTGAAGCATTCACTGCTCATTTATAGGGCGGTAGCAATATCGATTGTTATTTTTGTGTTGCCAAACTGTGATCTGACAGAGCAAAAATCAAAATTGATCACAAATGCATATAATTTCTCGCCAAACCCACCTTGTTGGTCAATTTAACCACTAAAATACAGAATGAATGCGGCTAATATGCATAATTATGCAAATTAAATTATTGTTTTAATGGAATTTATACATTTTATTCACATGTCTTATGGTGTGGCACGAAAGCTGCTGTACACTTTATATCAGGTGAATATATTTCATTCTTTATTGTTACCAGAATAAGAGATTTTTGTTGACTGGCATCAGCCAAGCCTAATGATAGATCTCTCAACCCAATATTTACGCTGATTAAAGAGGCCATTATGGAACAGCCAATCCCGGTTACCCGACACTCTTTTGATGAATGGATCGTCCCAACCTATGCGCCAGCAGATTTTATTATCGTGCGGGGAGAGGGGGCGACACTGTGGGATCAGCAGGGCAAATCATATATCGATTTTGCCGGTGGTATTGCCGTCAATGCGTTGGGGCATGGGCATCCAGCGGTCAAGGCGGCACTGATTGAGCAAGCCGACAAAGTGTGGCACCTGGGCAACGGCTATACCAACGAACCGGTGCTGCGTCTGGCGAAGCAGCTGATCGATGCAACTTTTGCCGAGAAAGTTTTCTTCTGCAACTCAGGGGCCGAGGCCAATGAGGCGGCGCTGAAACTGGCGCGCAAATATGCGCTGGATAATTTTGCCAATAAGCCGGGGCAGCAGGGCGAGAAGAATCAGATTGTGGCGTTTAGAAATGCGTTTCACGGCCGCACGCTGTTTACCGTCTCTGCGGGTGGGCAGCCGAAATACTCGCAGGATTTTGCGCCGCTGCCGGGGGGGATTAGTCACGGTATTTTCAATGATCTGGCCTCTGCCCAGGCGCTGATCACGGACCAAACTTGCGCGGTGATTGTCGAGCCTATTCAGGGCGAAGGTGGCGTATTGCCAGCCGATCGCGAGTTTCTGCACGGCTTGCGGGCCTTGTGTGATCGCCATAATGCACTGCTGATTTTTGATGAGGTGCAGACTGGGGTCGGCCGCACCGGCGAACTCTACGCCTATATGCATTACGGCGTGACGCCGGATGTCCTGACCAGTGCCAAGGCCTTAGGTGGCGGCTTCCCGATTGCCGCGATGCTAACCACCACAAAATATGCCAGTGCGCTGAATGTCGGCAGTCATGGCACCACCTATGGCGGTAACCCGCTGGCCTGCGCGGTTGCCGGTACGGTTTTGTCACTGATCAATACCCCGGCGGTGCTGGCGGGGGTGAAAGAGCGGCACCAGTGGTTCCTGGATGGATTGGCTGAAATCAATGCCCGCCACAAAGTTTTTGCTGAAATACGTGGGCGCGGTTTGCTCATTGGCTGTGTGCTTAACAGTGATTATGCCGGTAAATCCAAAGAGATAGTTCAGGCCGCAGCCCTGCATGGACTTATTGCGCTGATTGCCGGCCCTGATGTGGTGCGTTTTGCGCCATCACTGATTATTTCTCAGCAGGATATTAAGGAAGGTTTGGCCCGGCTCGCCTTGGGGATTGAGCAGGTGTGTCGAAAGGCTAAGTCGTAACATTTATGCAGTCAGCAAGGGACCTTGAATATGATGATCATTCGCCCGGTAGAGCGCCGAGATTTAGCCGATATCCTTGAGTTGGCAGGAAAAACTGGCGTTGGCATGACTTCACTGCCACAAAATGAGCCACACCTCGCCGCTCGCATTGAGCGCGCGATAAATACCTGGCAAGGTGCTTTGACTGCGGGCGATCAGGGCTATCTGTTCGTCCTGGAAGATAGTGAGCGAGATAAAGTGGTGGGTGTCAGCGCCATCGAAGTGGCGGTCGGAATGAATGATCCCTGGTACAACTTCCGCGTCGGGACGCTGGTACATGCATCCAAAACGCTCAATGTGTACAAATCGGTCCCGACCCTATTTCTCAGCAATGACCACACCGGGTATAGCGAACTGTGCACGCTGTTTCTCGATCCTGAATATCGCATCAATAAAAACGGCCCCTTCTTATCAAAAGTGCGCTTTCTATTTATTGCGGCCTTTCGCCACTATTTCTCCCGCAAAGTCATTGCCGAGATGCGGGGCTACACGGATGAACAGGGCCGCTCGCCATTTTGGGAGAATGTTGGTCGCCACTTTTTCTCGATTGAATTCGCCAAAGCCGATTACCTCAGTGGTACTGGGCAAAAAGCTTTTATTGCTGAATTAATGCCTAAGCACCCGCTGTATGTGGATTTTCTGGCGGCGGAGGCGCGGGCAGTGATCGGGCAGGTTCATCCCCACACCGCACCCGCACGGGCAGTTCTGGAGACTGAAGGGCTACAATATCAAGGTTACGTGGATATCTTTGATGGCGGCCCAACACTGGAAGCCAACACTGATGAAGTGCGCGCTGTGCGTGACAGCAGTATGCGAAAAGTGGTTATCGATGATATCGATATTGACCCGAGTGGCACCGCCTATTTAGTGGCGAATGACCATTACCAACATTTCCGCTCAATATTGATTCACACTCATCTATCAGACGAATCGCTGCACTTAACCACTAAAAATGCGGCTGCGCTAGGTGTCACGGCGGGTGATTCGGTTCGGATAGTGAGCCTCTTTGCTCCGGAGATAAAAAAATGACCCATCCTGCACTGTTTATTCAGGGTGAATGGCGCACCGGCCAGGGTGCCCATTTTGACAAACACGACCCCATGGACCAGCAACTTTTGTGGCAGGCGCGAGCCGCTGACCCTCAGGATGTCGCGGCGGCTTGTCACGCCGCACGGGGCGCTTTCCCTGCCTGGGCGCGTGCGCCGCTGGAACAACGTGTGGCGGTGGTGCAACGTTTTGCCGCCTTACTCGAGCAGCATAAGCAACAACTGGCGCGCACCATTAGCCTCGAAACCAGTAAGCCGCACTGGGAAACCCTGACGGAAGTGCAGGCGATGATGGGCAAAGTGGCCATTTCGTTGCAAGCCTATCAAACCCGCACTGGCAGCAGTCAAACCCCGATGGCCGATGGTCTCTCGGTGCTACGTCATCGGCCTCATGGTGTCCTGGCGGTGTTTGGCCCTTACAATTTCCCGGGACATCTGCCCAATGGGCATATCGTGCCGGCACTATTGGCCGGTAATACTGTGGTGTTTAAGCCCAGTGAACTGACACCAGTGACGGCAGAAGAGACCATCAAATTATGGCAGTTGGCTGGCATACCTGACGGCGTGCTCAATTTAGTGCAGGGCGGGCGAGAAACTGGCGAAGCGCTGGCGGCACAACCCGATATTGATGGTTTACTGTTCACCGGCAGCGCGAACACCGGTTACCACTTACATCGCCAGTTGGCGGGGCAGCCGGAAAAAATTCTGGCGCTGGAGATGGGGGGGAACAATGCCCTGATCGTCGAGCAGGTCACCGACCGTGATGCGGCGGTAAATCTCGCGATTCAGTCCGCGTTTATCTCCGCCGGACAGCGCTGCACCTGTTCTCGCCGCCTGTTGGTGAAAACGGGTGCGGCAGGCGATGCCTTTTTGCAACGATTTGTCGCCGTCGCCAAAGCCCTGCGCATTGGTCGCTGGGACATGCAACCGGCCCCTTTTATGGGCGCGGTGATTTCATCGCAGGCAGCCGAAAAGATGCTGGCAGCACAACAACATTTGCTGGATTTAGGCGGTAAACCACTACTCACCATGACGCGCCCCGACAGCCAAAGTGCAGTATTGACGCCCGGTATCATTGATATCACCGGTATCGCGGCGGCTCCCGATGAGGAGTATTTCGGCCCGCTGGTCAGTGTGATCCGCTACCACGATTTTACTCAAGCAGTGAAGATTGCTAATCAAACCCGCTTCGGGTTAGCCATTGGTCTGGTCTCTGACGATCGCCAACAATTTGAGCAACTGCTGCTGGAAGCTCGGGCGGGGATTGTTAACTGGAACAAACCGCTGACGGGAGCCTCCAGTGCTGCGCCCTTTGGTGGGGTTGGTGCCTCGGGTAACCATCGGCCAAGTGCATTTTATGCCGCTGATTATTGTGCCTGGCCAATGGCATCACTCGAAAGTGAGAGCCTGACACTGCCCGCGACTTTATCACCGGGGATCTGTTTTGATTTACCCGACAAACATTGATTTCCCCGACAAACACTGATCCGCACAGGGAGAACATGATGGCAGGATATGAAGTTAACTTTGATGGATTGGTTGGGCTGACACATCACTACGCTGGATTGTCTTTTGGCAATGAAGCCTCGACGACCCATCAAAATAGCATCTCTAACCCTCGATTAGCCGCCAAGCAGGGGCTGCTAAAAATGAAGGCGCTGGCTGATTTAGGCTACAAACAGGGCGTTTTGCCGCCACAGGAGCGCCCGGCAATCGGGGTGCTGCGGCAGTTGGGTTTTAGCGGCTCTGATGAGCAAGTGTTGAGTGAAGTGGCCCGCAAATCACCGCGCCTGTTATCAGCGGTCAGCTCCGCCTCTTCGATGTGGACCGCTAATGCCGCGACGGTCTCCCCCTCAGCGGACAGCAGTGATGGCCGAGTCCACTTCACTGTTGCCAATTTGAATAATAAATTTCATCGGGCGATTGAGGTGGATACCACCTCTGCACTGTTAAAAGCGGTGTTCAATAACCATCGCCACTTTGTTCATCACGATGCTTTGCCCGCTGTCGAACTGTTTGGCGATGAGGGGGCGGCTAATCACAATCGGCTGGGCGGCGAGTATAATAGCCCGGCGATCCAGCTGTTTGTCTATGGCCGTAAAGGGCTGGAAACTGGCAGCAGCCCGAGCCGCTATCCTACCCGCCAAACACTCGAAGCCAGTCAGGCTGTCGCGCGCTTGCACCAGTTATCGCCTGAGCGGACTGCCTTTGTGCAGCAAAACCCCGCCGTGATTGACCAAGGGGTCTTTCACAATGATGTCATCGCGGTCAGCAATCAAAATGTGTTGTTCCATCATCAACATGCATTTGTGCCAGATATTCAGGTGATGGATGATATTCGCCGCAAAATGGAGCGTGTTGAACAACAGCTGATCACTATTGAAGTGCCGGCCACTGAGGTATCAGTGGCTGATGCGGTATCGACCTACCTGTTTAACAGCCAGTTACTGAGCAAACCCAACGGCAAAATGCTGCTGGTTATCCCACAGGAGTCACAAGATAGCCCTGCGGTGTGGCGGTATCTGTCCGAGCTGATAAATAGTGGCGGACCCATTGATGAGGTCAGGGTATTCGATCTGCGTGAAAGTATGCGCAATGGCGGTGGTCCTGCCTGCTTACGGTTACGTGTGGCGTTGAATAACACTGAGCTAGCTGCCGTTAATAGCCGAGTGATGATGACCCCAGCACTGTTTGTTGCGCTGAATAATTGGGTTGATCAGCATTATCGTGATCACTTGCAATTTAAGGACTTAGCAGACCCGCAGCTATTGCAAGAGGGGCGGCAAGCTTTGGATGAACTGACGCGGATACTCAATCTTGGCTCGGTATACCCATTCCAACGGGATTAGGCGCAAAGCAGAGGGAAGGATAATGCCAGATTTCTTGTCGGTGACACTCTCGGGCCATTCACCGCAAACCACTCAAGGTGAAACGGCAAACCTCAAATGGCAATGGCTAGGCGAAGGGGTATTGATGTTGACGCCCCATGGGGGTTACACGCAGTCGGTGGTACTCTCTGCCGGGATCCATGGAAATGAAACCGCGCCAATTGAGATCATTAATCAATTAGTCGCCGAGTTATTGATGGGCGAATTGCCACTGACGGCCTGTTTGCTGGTGATATTAGGTAATCCGCCAGCAATCAGAGCCGGTGAGCGCTACCTCATTGCGGATATCAACCGCATGTTTGGCGGGCGTCATCAGAGCTACTCAGCGGGGGAGGAGCCAGCAAGGGCGGCGTTTCTCGAACAGGTGATGGTTGATTTTTTTGATGCGGATAACCAATCAATACGGCTGCATTATGATTTACACACCGCGATCCGAGGTTCCCATCATACCCGCTTTGGTTTATTACCCTACCAGTCCGCGCCGTACTCTGCGGCAATGCTGCGCTGGTTACAAGATATTGAACTGGATGCACTGGTGATGCACACCTCGGCGGGGGGAACCTTTGCCCACTTCAGTAGTGAGCACTGTCTGGCGGCAAGTTGCACGCTGGAACTAGGAAAGGCGCTGCCATTTGGTCAAAATCAACTCGCGCAATTTAGTGCGATTATTGCGGGATTAAGGGCATTAGTCAGTGGTGAGCAACTCTCTAAGCGCTCGACAGAGGCGATGATATTCTATCGGGTGGTTAAATCACTGCTTAAACAGCACCCAGACTTTAAACTTTTGGTGGCGGATGACACGCTGAACTTTACCCGTTTCAAGCACGGCACACTGCTGACAGAACAACCCAATGAACATTATCATGTTCAGCATGAGGCGGAATGGATCTTATTTCCCAATCCACGGGTCGCGATGGGGTTACGTGCCGGGATCATGTTGGTGCAAATGGATGAATGTGAGTTACCGACACTATAAGTAAGGGGCGATTACCAATACCGGGCTGGATAGTGACACGGGGTAATATCACGAGCGGAACTATTACTTAAGCTAAATTAAAAGCAATATATTTTTATTAGCATACAAAAAAATGGGCCAGGGAAGACAATGGCTCATTTTTTATTCATTAAATTAAAAAAGGTCTTCTTCCATTCTAGTCCACTCTTTCACTATTAATAAAAAATGGCTAAGTCATAACGAATCAAAGAGACACTTTTTATATATTTATTAATTCAACTTATGCTTGCTGCACCAAATGTGACATTTAATGGCTCATTTTTTGTGTTTTATATATCCATTAAATAGCAGTGGATATATAAAAAAGTGCAATGGAACTGTGATATTCGCTGCATTTTACAAATCTTATTGTTAAATAGAACAAAAAAGAAACAAATGGAAATGACTTTGCACTGAATTGGTGCTAATGCACTATTTTGATTATATGTAATTACTTAAAATTTATTATAATCAACAAGTTATAAAAAGTTCCTTAAAACACATTTTGTTACAATTGATTACCTGTTTAAACGTATATATCTTCAAATTTACCGTTTTAACTTTTCGTGCTTAGTGATAATGTCTATTCGCTTTACAAGACAGGTAACTATAAAAAATTAAAAATTAACTTTTATGAGGCTAAAGCCAATTTAGCCCGGCGGGTTAATTTTATTAAAATTTAAAGGAAAAAATAATGATGAAGCGCAGTGTGCTGGCCTTAGCGGTCACCTTGAGTATGGTTCCTACTCTGTCAAACGCAGCAGAGATTTATAATAAAGATGGCAATAAACTGGATCTTTATGGTCGCGTAGCCGCTAAATACCTTTTTACAAATCATAATAACTCAGATGCGACTTATGTTCGTTTTGGCTTTAAAGGCGAAACACAAATTAATAGCCAACTGACCGGTTTCGGCCAGTGGGAATATAACGTTGCAGCAAGCAATGCCGAATCTCAGGGCGATAAAGGCAATAAAACTCGTCTGGGCTTTGCTGGTTTGAAATTTGCTGAATTTGGCTCTTTTGATTACGGCCGTAACTACGGCGTAGTTTATGACGCACTGGCTTACACCGACATGCTGCCAGAATTTGGTGGCGACTCAATTGCTTACACCGATAACTACATGACTGGCCGTTCTACCGGTCTGGCAACTTACCGTAATTCTGACTTCTTCGGTCTGGTTAAAGGTCTGAATGTTGCAGCGCAGTATCAAGGCCGCAATGACGATGGCGATACCACTAAGAACGAGCGCGCAATTCAGAAAGCTAACGGCGACGGTTTTGGCTTATCTGTTGATTATCAAGATATTGAAGGCAGCGGTGTTGGCTTCGTAGCAGCATACTCCTCTTCCAACCGTACTCTGGGTCAGAAAAATCTGGCTAACAGCGCTACCGGTGACAAAGCTCAAGCTTGGGCAACTGCGCTGAAATACGATGCAAACCAGGTTTACATCGCAGCAATGTACGGCGAAACGCTGAATATGACCCCATATAAGGCATTGATTGCAAACAAAACTCAGAACGTAGAGTTGGTTGCTCAGTACCAGTTCGAAAATGGTATTCGCCCATCAATCGCTTATGTTCAGTCAAAAGGCAAAGATCTGTCAGTTGTCGGTGATGCTGATTTGCTGAAATATGCTGAAATCGGTGTGACTTACTACATCAACAAAAACATGTTCACCTATGTTGACTACCAGATTAACTTGCTGGATGAAAACAACCCACTGGGTCTGGGTACTGATGATACTGTTGCAGTTAACTTGACTTACCGTTTCTAAGTTAATTTAAGCAGTTGTTATTACCCTTTTCTGTGTCGGAAATTGGTGAATTAAAAAGGCGGGATAACCCCGCCTTGAGGTTATTGACAAAGTACCGGTTGCGGAGGAAATAGGTAGATCGTAAAGACGCCGTCTGTCCTTTGAAAAAAAAAGCTTCCCTGGAGGCTCGAGCCGCGCCATCCCTGGCGCGGACGCTTTACTCTTCTACCCATCCCTCCGTTCCAGATCGCGCCATCGGGGTTTGTCAGCAGTCTGAAGGCGGGATAACCCCCGCCTTTTTTGCTTTTCAATAATCACTATCAATTCAATCATTCCAATAAGTGATGGTAAATCACTTACGATAATTCAGCGCTGATAATAGTCCTCACCCCATAACAACATTCTATTAATCAGCTGTTGGAGTAATTGTTGTAAATGAGTCGCCCGCTCTGGCAGGTAGGGATAAGGCTCGGTTTCAGACATATAGTTGAGCTGCGATAACTCCAGCTGCACCGCGTGTTGATGATGCTGAGGTGATCCATAAGCTCGAGTGATATACCCCCCCTTAAAACGACCATTTAATATATGGCTGAATAAGGAGTGATGTTGGCAACATTCAAGCAACTGCTCACTTAATGAAGGCGCACAGCTGGCCCCACTGTTAGTACCAAAGTTCAAATCTGGCAGTTGCCCCGCAAACAATCTCGGGATAACCGAGGCAATCGAGTGAGCATCTAACAGCATCACATAGCCAAACTGGTTTTTAAGGCGCTCCAGCTCTGATTGAAGTTGCTGATGATAGGGTCGCCAAATGTGTTGCAGGTAAGATTGACGCTCTTGCGGTGACGGCGTTTTACCTGGCATAAAGCAAGGGCGGCCATCGAAAAGTGTTTCAGGGAACAAGCCAGTCGTCGCGGTGGTATATAGCGGTTGATCATCCTCTGGCCGATTGAGATCAACCACCAAGCGAGAGTAATTACCAATCACTATGCTGGCCCCCATTTCATGGGCAAAATCATAGAGACGAGGAATATGCCAGTCGGTATCGGATAAAGGACGAGCCACGTCTGACAGACCCGCTGCAACGGCAGGTGTCAGCCGTGTTCCTGCATGAGGAATACTGATTAATAACGGCAGTTTACCTGCGCAGAAACTCAAAGGAACGGTGATATTCATGGGCGCGCCTCTCCCTGGAAAACGACAGTCGCAGGTAATTGACCACCCAGCCAATAAGCCAATTCGGCAGGGTGAGATAATGACCAATGAACCCAGTTTGCTAATTTACCTGTTTCCAGCGTGCCCTGAGTCTCTTGCAGGCCAAGAGCCTGAGCCGCATGATAAGTCACACCTGCCAGCGCTTCTTCTGGGGTCATGCGGAATAATGTGCACGCCATATTTAGCATCAAACGCAAGGAGAGCACAGGGGACGTTCCTGGATTAGCATCGCTGGCTAAGGCCATTGGTACACTATATTGGCGGAACAATTCGATTGGGGGGCACTGTGTTTCCCGCAACAGATAATAGGCCCCCGGCAGTAACACAGCGACACTCCCCGCTTTAGCCATTGCCTGAACATCTGACTCGGTTGCATATTCGAGATGATCGGCGGAGAGCGCATGATACCTGGCGGCCAGTGTGCTGCCATTCAGTGCAGAAAGCTGTTCAGCATGTAGCTTGACGGGTAAACCTGCTTGCTGTGCGGCAAAAAATACACGTTCAACTTGTGTGGGTGAAAATGCCAAATGCTCACAAAAAGCGTCAACGGCATCGGCAAGCCCCTCTGCGGCAACTTGCGGAATAATGGTATGGCAAACGAAATCAATATAGTCATCAGCCCGGCCTGCAAACTCTGGCGGTAAAGCATGGGCTGCCAGACAAGTTGTTTTAACCGTGACAGGCAGTAATTCACCCAACTGACGAGCCACCCGCAGCATTTTCATTTCACTTTCAAGGTCAAGGCCGTAACCCGACTTAATCTCAATGCAGGTCACGCCCTCCGCAAGCAGCGGTTTTAGGCGAAATAGAGCTTGTTCCAGCAGTTGTTGTTCGCTGGTATTTCGCGTGGCTTTGACTGTGGAGATAATGCCGCCGCCTTTGGCCGCAATTTCAGCATAGCTAACGCCATTAAGGCGTTGCTCAAATTCAGCGCTGCGATCACCACCAAAAACCAGATGAGTATGGCAATCAATCAATCCGGGGGTAATCAGGCCACCTTGATAGGCGACTTCACGTGAGGCATTAAATGCGGGCAATTCGCTATATGACCCAATCCAGACTATTTTACCGTCAGTCACCGCCATCGCACCTTGCGGTATCAGGTGATACTTCCCACCACACATGGTCACGATATCGGCGCCGTACCACAGGCTGTCGCAGTGAATTTCTGACACAATCTCACTCCCTAAAAAAACAGACGAAATTAAGTTGTATATACAATCATGGACAACCTAGCGTATAAATTCACTATCAGCAAGATAGGGATTTCAACAATTGCGTAACACTTCGCAGTTCTCGTAGAGAAATAAAATTGTTCAGGACGACACTGTGCCTTGTGGGGTAAAACGACCATAGAGCTGATAGCGGGAACCTGGGTAGAGCAGTTGAGCGGCGGTCACGATGGCTTTCTCATACCAGGTTCGACGGCGAATCAACAGGCAGGGTTCATGTTCGTCCAGTTGCAGCAGTTGTCGCTCGATAGGGCTTGGGATCACCGCTTCAACAATATGTTCACCTTCGGTGAGTGGGGCCACTTGGGTGAGATAGCTGTAAGGGGTTATCAGATTGAAATCCTGCTTCATGTAATCGGGAGCTGTATTTGGATTGACGCAACGGTTTTCGACCTGAATGGGAACGTCATTCTCATAATGAACAATTTGCGAGTAGAACAGTGGCTGTCCGGGCTGAATGCCTAAAGTCATTGCTTCTTCAGGGGTTGCCGAGCGCACCTCTAGTTGCAAAATTTTGCTGCTGTGTCGGTGGCCTCTGGCTGTGATTTCATCAGCAATATTATGAACTTCCAGCAAAGCACTGTGCGCCTTTGCTTCAGCAACAAAGGTTCCTACGCCTTGCATACGGATGAGGAAACCTTCGCTGGTCAGTTCACGTAGTGCGCGGTTAATGGTCATCCGGCTGACCCCTAACTCGGTAACGAGCTCACTTTCGGAGGGAATTCGCTGGTGGGGCTGCCAGATACCGGTTCTGATTTGACGAATGATAGCCAGCTTCACCCGCTGGTAAATTGGCGCAGGAGTATCGTCCATTGCGGCACTTAATTGTAAGACTGCTGGCTGTTCCGCCACGGCATTAACCTCGTCAAATAGTAAAATCATAAATTAAGTCTAAGCTTGAATTTAGCGTATGTATATGTATATACAAGTAAATGAATTAATTAATTGACGCCGCAGCTACTAGCGCGTTTGACTCTGAACCAAATATTGGGATATCGCTATGCCAGCTTATTTTACCAAACGTGCTTTTTTATCTGATGGATGGGCAACGGACGTGCAGATCACTGTCGATGAACAGGGGGTCATTCAGCGTATTTGTCCTGGGAGCAGTGATGCAGGTTGTCAGATTTTAGCTGGGCCAATCGTACCCGGTATGCCAAATCTTCACTCACACGCTTTTCAGCGCATGATGTCAGGGCTGGCAGAAATTGCGGGTGATCCGCAGGACAGTTTCTGGACTTGGCGGGATCTGATGTATCGGCTGGTACAGCAATTGACACCGGAACATATCGGTGTGATCGCGCGCCAGTTGTATATCGAAATGCTGAAAGGTGGCTATACCCAGGTTGCGGAGTTTCATTATTTACATCACGACACTGAGGGTCATCCATACAGCGATCCGGGTGAAATGACGTCACAGCTGAGTCAGGCAGCACAAGAGGCTGGGATCGGGATGACCCTGCTGCCAGTATTGTACAGCTATGCGGGTTTTGGTGCCCAACCGGCTCAACCGGGGCAACGTCGTTTTATTCAGAACACCGAGAGTTATCTCAAACAGCAGCAAATTATCAGTAAACAGCTTGCCAACCAGCCGTTGCAAAACCAGGGTTTATGTTTCCACTCGCTACGTGCCGTGGAGTTAAGCCAAATGCAGGAGGTACTTCATGCCTCAGATAAGCAATTACCGATACATGTTCATATTGCAGAGCAGCAAAAAGAGGTTAAGGACTGCATGGAGTGGAGTGGGCAGCGACCTGTTGCATGGCTGTATGACCATTTGCCCGTCGATAGTCGCTGGTGCCTGATTCATGCCACCCATCTGGATGAGTCAGAGCTTGTACGCCTGGCTAAAAGTCAGGCAGTTGCAGGATTATGCCCAACCACAGAAGCGAATTTGGGGGATGGTATTTTCCCTGGTGTTGACTATCTACAGCATCAGGGGCGCTGGGGGATAGGGTCTGATAGTCACGTTTCACTGGATGTGGTGGAGGAGTTACGGTGGTTGGAATATGGTCAGCGTTTGCGTGATCAACGGCGTAATCGCCTGACCAGTGAGCAGCATCCTGCTGTAGCTGACTTGCTTTATACGCAAGCGCTAGCGGGCGGGCGGCAGGCTTGTGCCAGCAAAATTAGTCAGTTGGCTGAAGGCTACCGTGCGGACTGGCTAGTTTTGGATGGTGATGATCCCTATATTGCCGGTACAGAATCTGCTTCTTTACTAAACCGTTGGTTATTTGCGGGGGGCAAATCGCAAATTCGAGATGTTTATGTGGCAGGTAAAGCGGTAATAGTGGATAGATATCATCCACTGCAACAGCAAACTGCACAGGCTTTTCTAGCTGTACTGAAAGCCTGTCAACAGGAGGTCTGATGAGCTTTACCGTTTTTGACTTTGCCAGTTTACCGGTTAGTCGTTGGCGAAATGGGGGGGGCGAAACCCGTGAAATTGCATGCTGGCCAGTCGGGGGAGATGATTTTGCCTGGCGTGCCAGTATCGCGACGATTGAACAAGATGGCCCATTTTCCCTATTTCCGAATATTGACCGGTCAATTACATTGCTCTCAGGAGAGGGCGTTGTACTCTCCAGCCCAGACTGGGAAGCACATACACTATCACTGCCATTGCAACCTTTCGCCTTTCCCGGCGATGTTCCTATTCACGCGCATCTATTAGGTGGGAGTAGCCAAGATTTTAATATTATGACCCGGCGAGGCTGTTGGCAATCCTCAGTAACTGCGGTGAGTTCGGCACGAGAATTACCCGCATCTCATGCAGGGCTTCTCTATGTGGTGAAAGGGAAATGGCTCATCAATCACACAGCAACCCACGAACTGACGGTTTCGCAGGGCTGTTGGTGGCTGCCTGCAATCAAAGGGGGGCAACTACAACCGCTCGTGGCGGATAGTTGCTTGTTGTGGGTGGATCTGTTTTCAGAGCGATAATCAATCTATCACTTCCGTCCTTTTTGTCGCAGGCCATCAATATCACGCATTGATTTATAATATTAATATAACTCAGATTTTCGTGATTAATGCCCACAGACAGACCGTGGGCCCCACTCGTTGACTGCTGAACATACTGCGTTCTCCTAAACTCTGCTTAGGCGGCTTTGTGGCTGCTAAATAACACATTTAGTCGTCACCCCTCGCTCAAATTACCTGCATTTGCTAGATCCCTGCCATGGTTTTTTGATCTGCTCGATACAAAATGCACATAGGTTATCTTAATGAAACAACGATAAATTTTACACTGTGAGTTGGGTGTTCATTAGTTCTAGGTTGGAAGATAGGTGCCTATTGATTACAATATATGTTATAGTATAACATTACATATCAAGTATTCAACCAGGAGCTATTCATGCCAAAAAAACTTGCCCATCGAACCATTATTGCACTCGGAGTTTGTGCCTCACTAAGCAGTTTTAACTCATTAGCTCACGGCAACCATAGCCATGGGCATGAGCATCAACAAACAGATGCAGAACGTAAAGCAAGTGAAGGCGTTTTTGAAGACCAAGAGGTTAAAGATAGAGCGCTCAGCGATTGGGATGGGGTTTGGCAATCAGTTAATCCCTACCTGCTAAAAGGGGATTTGGATGCGGTATTGGTTTATAAATCGCAGAAAAATAAAGATAAAAGCGTTGAAGCATATCGGGAATATTACAAAAAAGGTTATGCCACTGACGTTAATATGATTGGTATTGAGGACAATACGATTGATTTCCATACTGCTGAAGCAGTGAACTCCTGCAAATATAGCTACTCTGGTTTTAAAATAATGCACTACGATTCAGGGAAAAAAGGTGTGCGCTATCTATTTGAGTGCAAGGATACCCATTCGAAAGCACCCAAATATGTTCAATTCAGCGACCACATCATTAAGCCACAAAAATCCCAGCATTTTCATATTTATACGAGCAATGAATCACATGAAAAATTGCTTAAACAAATGGATAATTGGCCAACCTTTTACCCAATAACATTGGATAAAGATGACATCGTTCACGAGATGTTGCACCACTAAGATTGCTGTTTTGCCCCCTTAAAACGTCCACATAAGGCCGTTGTGGTCGAAATTTCAAGAGGAAATAGGGGGGGCGTAACCCAATCAATTCCGATGTGTGATGTGTGTAGAACTAATTTCCATTAAAATTGAAATGTTGTTTTACTAGTGCTATCTTCGATATAATCAAGCCAAACATAACACCTTCAATGGACCACGTGTCATTGACCAATCGGAGATAAAATAATGAAAATTGCACTGATGATGGAAAATAGTCAGGCAACGAAAAACGCGATAATCCTGAAAGAGCTGAATGCTGTAGCCTCGGAAAAAGCGTACCCGGTATACAACGTAGGTATGAGTGATGAAAACGACCATCATCTGACTTATATTCATCTGGGGATCATGGCCAGTATCTTGCTGAATTCTAAAGCGGTTGATTTCGTGGTCACTGGCTGTGGTACAGGCCAGGGCGCAATGATGTCATTAAACATCCACCCAGGTGTGGTGTGTGGCTATTGCATCGATCCAGCGGATGCTTTCCTATTTGCTCAAATTAATAATGGTAATGCACTGTCACTGCCATATGCCAAAGGTTTTGGCTGGGGCGCAGAGCTGAATGTGCGTTATATCTTTGAAAAAGCGTTCACTGGCGTGAAAGGCGAAGGCTACCCACTGGATCGTAAAGAGCCACAAGTACGTAACGCGGGTATCTTGAATCAAGTGAAAGCTGCAGTAGTGAAAGATAATTATCTGGATACACTGCGTGCTATCGATCCAGAACTGGTGAAAACTGCCGTTAGCGGCGAACGTTTCCAGCAGTGCTTCTTCGATAACTGTCAGGTTGAAGAGATTAAAGCATTCGTGAAACAAGTTCTGGCGTAACGCCGGAGCTGGGTGACAAAAAAAGTCACCAGCACCCAAAATATAAAGGCTCCTAATCAGGAGCCTTTATATTTTCTGAAACATCATGTTATCTGAATCGGGTAGGGTAAATTAGCACTTAGGTGATGTTCCCTGAGGGGGCAAATAGCGCAGCGGATCAAGGGCTGTGGCTCGGTAACGGATTTGAAAGTGCAACATTAAGGTATCCGTCCCGCTACTTCCCATGGTGGCTATTTTTTGCCCAGCACTCACATCCTGCGCATTCTTGACCAGCATAGTGTCGTTATGTGCATAAGCGGTGATGAAATCATTGCCATGCTTAATCATGATTAAGTTTCCATAGCCGCGCAGCTGATTTCCTACATAGACGACCCGCCCTTTGGCTGAGGCATAGACTGGCTGACCGCGTTTACCCGCAATATCTATGCCCTTATTGCCACCATCGGCGGTGGAATACTTCGAAAGTATTTGGCCGCTAGTTGGCCAGCGCCAACAACGATTGGCCCCAGGCGGTGGCGTCGAATTGGCTAGCACGGTACTTGACGATTTACGTTTACGCGCTGCCGGTGCGGAACTGCTGAGATGAATTTTTTGCCCAATCTCCAGCTGATAGGGTGGACGAATTTTATTGATGCGCGCAAGGTCACTGACTTCACTGTCACTGATCCACGCAATAAAATAGAGCGTATCACCCCGCTGGACTGTATAGGTTTTATCGTTGTAACTGCCTTTTGGCAGTGTGGCATAGTCACGATTTGATTTGCTTGAGCACCCTGCTAATAGGAAAATTGCCATTGCATATAAAGCTAAGCTTGGCCACAAACGCATTTTGCTTCTCGTGTTCAAAAAATTTCCTTTCTCATCGTGAAGTGTCGTTCCCTCAGCCCCTATATTAACATTTGAACGATAAGCGTCAAAATATACGCAAGCGCAGCATGTCAGGCTGCGCCGCTATTGTCATAATCCTAAACGATTAACGCCCCACGCGCGCCTGCATTGCCGCAGGATAACGCTCACCTTGAATGCGAACCGTTTCCAGCGTGGCTGCTATGTTTTGCAGGTCGTTGGCACTCAATGCTACCTGGAGAGCACCGAGGTTCTCTTCCAGACGATGGAGCTTAGTGGTGCCGGGGATTGGCACGATCCACGGTTTTTGCGCCAGTAACCATGCCAGTGCAATCTGTGCCGGTGTGACACCTTTCTGGCTGGCAATCTCAGTGATCAATGTCACCAGTTGCTGGTTGGCGTCGAGTGCAGCAGGTGCAAAGCGCGGCACTTTGCTTCTGAAATCGTCGGCACCAAAAGTGGAACCCGCTTTGATGGCACCGGTTAGAAACCCTTTACCCAAGGGGCTAAATGGCACAAAACCGATGCCAAGCTCTTCAAGTGTCGGCAGAATTTCATGTTCGGGCTCGGGCCACCACAGCGAATACTCACTCTGTAATGCAGTCACCGGCTGAATGGCATGAGCGCGACGAATGGTTTGTACGCCAGCCTCTGAAAGGCCAAAGTGCTTCACTTTCCCTTCTGCAATCAGATCCTTGACGGTACCCGCCACATCTTCTATCGGCACCTCTGGATCGACGCGATGTTGGTACAGGAGGTCGATAACATCGGTTTTCAACCGGCGAAGAGAGCCTTCAACAGCGAAGCGAATATGTTCAGGGCGGCTGTTCAGGATCTGCTGCTTGTTATCATCACCAAAGGTAAAACCAAATTTAGTGGCAATGACCACTCGATCACGCATCGGCTTGAGTGCTTCACCGACCACATCTTCGTTGATGTATGGCCCATAGACTTTAGCGGTATCAAAAAAAGTGACGCCGCGATCAACGGCGGCTCGAATTAGCGCTACCGCCTGCCTGGTATCAGTTGCGGGACCATAACCATGACTCAGCCCCATACAGCCGAAACCTAATGCCGAGACTTCAAGCGCCGAATTGCCAAGAATACGTTTTTGCATGTGATAATTCCTGATTAAACATCCAGTTTACGTTGGGTCAGCCACTCAACCATGGCCGGATCACGGTGGGAGAAGAAGGCGCGGGTGGCGGTATCCATGGCGGCTATCTGTGTCATCTCTACGGCGTTGAGTGCAAAATCCAGCACATTATTTTAAACTGCGCTGCCACGAGACATTCATAGACATTATGAAATGAAAAATCCACGCAAGCGCGTGGATTTTATGGGTTTTGTCAGTCGTCATGAGATTCAATCAAACTTCATAAGACAACAGAAGCAAATTAGACGTTAAACAAGAAGTTCATCACGTCGCCATCTTTTACGATGTAATCCTTACCTTCTGAACGCATTTTCCCCGCCTCTTTCGCACCTTGTTCACCTTTGTAGGTGATGAAATCATCAAAGGCGATAGTTTGAGCGCGGATAAAGCCTTTTTCGAAGTCGGTGTGAATTTTACCGGCGGCTTGTGGTGCGGTTGCACCTACAGGGATAGTCCAGGCACGGACTTCTTTGACACCGGCAGTGAAGTAGGTTTGCAGATTCAGCAATTCATAACCAGCACGAATAACACGGTTCAGACCTGGCTCTTCGATACCCAATTCAGCCATAAACTCTGCGCGGTCTGCATCTTCCAGTTCAGCAATGTCAGATTCAACAGCGGCGCAAACAGCAACCACGACAGAACCTTCTGCTGCCGCAATAGCACGGACCTGATCCAGATACGGGTTATTTTCGAAGCCATCTTCATTGACGTTGGCAATGTACATGGTTGGTTTTAGCGTCAGGAAGCTCAAATAACGGATCGCCGCTTTATCTTCATCAGTCAGGTTTAATGCCCGCAACATGCCCGCACTTTCTAAATGTGGCAGGCATTTTTCCAGTGCTTCCAGTTCAGCTTTAGCGTCTTTATCGCCGCCTTTAGCTTTTTTCTGAACCCGATGCATGGCGCGTTCACAAGCTTCCAGATCAGAAAGTGCCAACTCAGTATTGATGGTATCAATATCATCAGCTGGATCAACTTTCCCGGCTACGTGGATAATATTGTCATTCTCAAAACAGCGCACCACGTGGCCAATCGCCTCGGTCTCACGGATATTGGTCAGGAACTGGTTACCCAGGCCTTCGCCTTTGGATGCTCCTTTAACCAGGCCCGCGATATCAACAAATTCCATGGTCGTTGGCAAGATACGTTGTGGTTTAACAATCTCAGCCAACTGGTCCAGGCGCGGGTCCGGCATTGGCACCACACCCGTATTGGGTTCAATGGTGCAGAACGGGAAGTTAGCGGCTTCAATACCCGCTTGTGTCAACGCGTTGAACAGGGTGGATTTACCAACGTTAGGCAGGCCCACAATACCGCATTTGAATCCCATGTTTTATATCACCTTAAATAACTTAAAAATCAACTCGTTAGGGTTAACAGGTTGATGTAATCAAAATTTATGCCGCCATTATACACATAATGACGATTTATCTCGATCATGCTGTTTCAAGGTGGGTGATGATTTCGCTTTGATGACGGGTAGGTGATTGATTTTTCTAACTCTGTGTGCGAGATCACGCTTCTGCCATCTGAAGTTTTCTGACAGATGTCCGATAACTAGTGATTACGATCTGCATATTGAGTTTGGATTATCCCAATGGAAATGAGCATCTATAAGTGGCTAATAGTGATTTTGCTAGGGGGGATGGTCGGTGTTGTGGGAATGCGATTTTTAACGGCAGATATTGAGCCAGCCGGGCCTGGTTTTGCCCAATTGATTGATCAATATGGCGTAGAAATAGAAAACCAATCGGGCAAAAGCGTCAGGTATGTGGGCTACAAGAAAAAGACACTTTATGAGGATTTTGACAGCATTCAGCTGACGTTTACCGCCACAACCGACAAATTTGAGCGCAGCCATGAGTTGTCAGAGAATAAGAGAAAGGCGACGGCATGGGATGCGCTTTTTTGTACCGAAAAACTCAGCGATATTGCTGATGAATATGACGGTAAGAGCAACAATTTTCTCGGTCAGGTGAGGGTAATTATTTCAGGTGTCGTATTAACCAGTGAGGGGCAGCAGGGGATTAATGCATTGTGTGACAAAAGTGAATGATGTGATAATCAATGAGTGATACAAAAGTGTGGCTCCCCGGCTTAAGTGCGTACGCAGGGGAGTTGGCAAGGTTTTATACGCCAGCCTTGAAGGAGTGTAGTCGATTCATCGCCTTGGTGATGCCCTCGGTCATCAGCACTTCAGTGCAACGGATAGATTCGTCAATGGCCTCGTCAATTAAAGCTTGCTCGCTCGCCGGTGGTTTACCTAGCACAAAACCGACGACTTTGCTTTTATCCCCCGGATGACCAATACCAATGCGTAACCGATAGAAATTAGGGTTATTGCCCAGTTTGCTTTGAATATCTTTCAGGCCGTTATGACCGCCGTTGCCGCCGCCCAATTTCAATTTTGCTGCGCCCGGTGGGATATCCAGCTCATCGTGCGCGACTAAGATCTCTTCAGGCAGGATACGATAAAATCCCGCCATCGCCACAACGGCTTTACCACTGAGATTCATAAATGTGGAGGGTACCAGCAAACGAACATCCTGACCTGCCAGGTTTAATCGTGCGGTATAACCGAAGAATTTAGCTTCTTCTTTCAGTGATTGGTTATGGCGTTCAGCCAATAAATCCACATACCAGGCACCGGCGTTGTGGCGGGTTTGGGCATATTCAGCGCCAGGGTTTGCCAGCCCAACGATTAATTTAATGCTGCTCACGTCGTCATTCGCTATTACTAAAGGAATTTAAGTGCCACAGTTTACCTGTCATGGCGCGTAATGACAAAGTTGATATCCTTGCTACTTGAAGTGGTAGATAGAGGGGCTATTTAGTGATAAAGCCAGGTTTTTGGCTATATTTGCGAATCTGTAGATGTCGACGTGGTTAAGTTAATTGAGCGAACTGACGATAATAATTATCAATGTTAATAGTTACTGGTCGGTATAATTCATTTTCGATGCTAAATGTCTGGAAAGTGTAAAGATTTGTTGGATTATATTTGCCAGTTGTGATCGCAAGCGCAATACCTTCCTCGCTAGCCTGACTATACTGAGTTATTAAGTGGACATGAATAATCGCATTAAGCAAGCAGTTTCAAAGCTCAGCCAGGTGATTATTTATTGGCAACCCAGAGTGGAGGTGGCATATGAAACGTAAAAGCGCTGCAAGGCTAGGTAATGTGCTGATGGGGTTGGGTTTGGTGACTATGGTGGTTGGGGTAGGTTACTCAATCCTGACTGAAGTCACTCAACTCGGCTTACCGCAATTCTTTGCCCATGGTGCTGTAATGAGTATTTTTGTGGGTGCACTGTTGTGGTTGGTGGGGGCGCGTATCGGTGGTCGTGAAGAAGTTGCAGACCGCTATTGGTGGGTTAAGCACTTTGATAAACGTTGCAATCGTAATCAACGTCACTCATAGCTATCAGCTATAAAATTGCTGACGGTTATAAAACAGCTATCAGTTATTGAGTTGCGACCCTAATAGATAACGTAGCCAATAGTGCAGTAGCAAATCGAAACCTGTCTTCTCAGTTTTTCATTGAGCTGATGTGCAGGAGGGGTAAATGACGGCTCAAAAATCCATTGGTCAAGAGGGCGTTGATCAAGGAAACATCGATCAAGAGTAGAAAACCCGTTGTCGCATCTGCTTCAACGGGTTTTTCTTTATCTGCATGAGTTCATTTAGTGCATTATCTCAACGAGATACAAATATTCCGCCACACATATACCGCGCAATGCCCGCTAAGTGGCTCATCACAGCAGTAATCTAACGGCTAGCTGCGGCCAAACAGCGCCGCAGGAATATTGATAGCCTGATACTGATTAATGCTCAAACATTGCAGAGATCGACTCTTCATTGCTGATACGGCGGATGGCTTCAGCCAACATGCCAGACAACGTCAGAGTACGCACATTTTTCAATGCTTTGATTTCAGCTGATAGCGGAATGGTGTCACACACAATCACTTCGTCGATAACGGAGTGTTTGATGTTCTCAACCGCATTGCCAGAGAAGATAGGGTGAGTAGCATAAGCAAATACACGCTTGGCACCACGTTCTTTCAAGGCTTCAGCTGCTTTACATAACGTGCCACCGGTATCGATCATATCGTCAACCAACACACAGTCACGACCCGCAACGTCACCGATGATATGCATCACCTGAGAAACGTTAGCGCGCGGACGGCGTTTGTCGATAATCGCCATATCAGTATCGTTCAGCAGTTTTGCAATAGCTCTGGCGCGGACTACGCCACCGATGTCTGGAGAGACAACAATTGGGTTTTCCAGATTCTGCTGCAACATATCTTCCAGCAGGATTGGGCTACCAAATACGTTATCAACCGGAACATCAAAGAAGCCTTGGATCTGTTCAGCATGAAGATCCACTGTCAATACGCGGTCAACCCCAACACTTGAGAGGAAGTCTGCAACAACTTTGGCAGTGATTGGTACACGGGCAGAACGCACACGGCGATCCTGACGAGCGTAACCGAAGTAAGGAATAACAGCAGTAATACGTCCTGCGGAGGCGCGACGCAGGGCATCAACCATGACAACCAGTTCCATCAGGTTATCGTTCGTGGGTGCGCAGGTGGACTGGATGATGAAAATATCACCACCGCGTACATTTTCGTTGATTTGCACGCTCACTTCGCCGTCGCTAAAACGACCTACAGCGGCGTCACCAAGACTGGTGTACAAACGGTTGGCAATACGTTGTGCTAGTTCCGGGGTGGCGTTACCAGCAAAAAGCTTCATATCAGGCACGAGAAGAACCTCAGGCATGCGTCCAGAGAAGATATTGTCAGATCAGTAATCAGGGGCGACTATTCATACTGATAGCAATATACATACGGGTATTTAAAGCCAAAACACAGTGATAACCATCATCATTCAAGTTGCAGGGGTGTTGGCTGCTCTTGCTTGCCACTCTCCTGCATTATGAAATCTATCCGGTACAAACAGCATTATGAACCGGCTTTCAATCAAGTGAGACAGGTATTTTCAGAACCCAAGGTCAGTGGGGCCATGACTTCGACCTTACATAACGCTGTAAATCGTTATCTGCGCTCACAACTCTCAAATTTCCCAGAGCGGACACGATGCAGTGGCGAAACATTCACACCACGAGCGACAAAACCGTGCAACCACTCCGGGGCAATACTTAACACCTGCCGGGCTGATGACTCAGTGTCGAATTCTGCAAACACACAAGCACCTGTTCCGGTAAGGCGTGACGGTGCGTATTCTAACAGCCATGAAAGAGCCTGTTCAACCTCGCGAAAACGTTTTCTTGCGATCGGTTCGCAATCATTTGCGTAAGGAGTGCTTAAAAGCGCCGCCAGCGGGCGAACTGGCGTATTTCTTTTTAATTCAGGATCGGAAAAAATAATGGGAGTTGGGATGCTTACACCGGGGTGCGCCACCAAATACCACTTCTCCGCAGGTGTTGCTGGCTGCAATTTTTCGCCAATGCCCTCGGCAAAGGCGGCATGTCCGCGTACAAATACGGGCACATCGGCACCTAATGTCAGTCCAATAGTGGCTAATTCTTCATCAGATAAGCCACATTGCCACAGGGTATTGAGCGCGATTAGGACGGTTGCGGCATTGGAGGAACCGCCTCCCAGTCCACCGCCCATCGGTAGACGTTTATCAATACTGATATCCGCCCCTCGTGGTGTTTTGGTCGCGCGGGGCTGTTTTTGCAGCAACCGCGCCGCTCTGACTATCAAGTTCTGCTCGTTTTCCACACCCGCTATCGGCGTCAATAGGCGAATTTGCTCGTCATCGCGCGGCACAATCGTTAGTTCGTCGCCATAATCGAGAAACTGAAACAGTGTTTGTAATTGATGATAGCCATCGGCACGTTGCCCGGTGATATAAAGAAACAGGTTCAGTTTTGCCGGTGACGGCCACAGATATTGGTTCGCGCTAACCATGTTATTTGACAGTCCAGTTATCCATTTTCAGTTTGATGCGTTGCCCACCTTGGCTCAGTTCCATACGGCTAGGCAGTGCTGGTGTCACCTGCGTATTGTACTCCTGATAATCCACCGTCCACGTCACCCCCGCCTGGGTGTAAGTCAGCTGTTTCAGGCGATACTTATCGTCGAGCGTGAAATCAGTGGTCTCCCCAGGCAAGCCGAGAATCCATTGACGAAGGCTATCCAATGGAATGGCCATGCCGGTCAATTTCTGAATCATCTCTTGCGGATTGTCACTGACGTAGCGTTTGCCCTGATTATCGGTCAACTGAGTCACACCCGGCTGTACCACCAACTCTAACTCAGTGCTACCTAACGGGTTGGTCAGCAGCAGGCGATAACGCTCTGGCGCGGTTTGTTGCCAGAAGAAGCGGGCATAGACTTTTTGTTTTTCAGAGATATAAGCGAAAGCGCCACGGGTCTGGAATTGGCTGAGTTGCTGTAGTTGTTGTTCATGCTGACGCCATTGTGGCGATGTCGGGCTGGTCGCAGGGCCTGTCGGCGGCGTCGTGCTACAGGCTGCCAGCAGCAGAGTAGCTAAAGGAAGTAGGCGATAAAAACTGATTTTGCGCTGCGGCATATGGGTATAAATCCTATCGGCCGCCGGGTTTGCACTGGCGACACATTTCTGATGGAGCAATCTGTTTCTCATTGGGCAATATAGTGTAAAGCAAATCCTGTTGATGCGCTGTAAACAGGCAATATTGCTGCTCACGCTAACGGCCTAACGGCGGAGCGTCAATATCTTGTTCGATTTTGTACAGCATATAATCAAATTCTGAGCATAATTTGGGATAATACTTAGGATGATGCACTGCGCCTTTTATTGATCTCGCGCATCAAGTAGAATGCGGTTCAGACGAGAATCCATACTAACACCAGTATTACTCGAAGCCGTTCCCATGACTCTGCTTGCATTAGGCATTAACCACAAAACCGCTCCTGTATCGTTACGTGAACGGGTGACATTTTCACCGGAATCGATCGATCAGGCACTTGCTAGCTTGCTCCAACAGCCGTTGGTGCAGGGCGGTGTCGTATTGTCTACCTGCAACCGAACCGAGCTTTACCTCAGCGTCGAGCAACAAGAAAATCTGCACGAACAACTTATCGCCTGGCTGTGTAGCTATCATAAGCTCAGCCCGGACGAAGTGAGAAAAAGCCTCTACTGGCACCATGGTAATGACGCGGTCAGCCACTTGATGCGCGTCGCGAGTGGCTTGGACTCTCTGGTATTAGGGGAGCCACAAATTCTGGGGCAGGTGAAAAAAGCCTTTGCTGAGTCTCAGCGCGGCCAATCGCTATCTGGCGAGTTGGAGCGTTTGTTCCAGAAATCCTTCTCGGTGGCTAAGCGGGTTCGGACTGAAACTGAAATTGGTGCCAGCGCGGTTTCGGTGGCTTTTGCCGCCTGTACGTTGGCGCGACAGATATTTGAATCTCTGTCCGAGCTGAATGTGTTGCTGGTCGGTGCCGGTGAAACCATTGAGCTGGTGGCACGTCATCTACGTGAGCATCAAGTCAAACATATGATTATAGCCAACCGTACCCGTGAGCGCGCACAAGCACTGGCGACGGAAGTGGGCGCTGAAGTCATTACCTTGCCAGAAATTGACGCCCGTCTGGCGGATGCTGACATCATTATCAGCTCTACCGCCAGCCCGCTGCCGATTATTGGTAAAGGGATGGTTGAGCGCGCGCTGAAAAGCCGCCGCAATCAGCCTATGTTGTTTGTGGATATTGCGGTGCCGCGCGATATCGAACCGGAAGTCGGTAAGCTCTCTAACGCCTATCTGTACAGTGTTGATGATTTACAAGCGATTATTCAGCATAATATGGCGCAACGTCAGGCCGCTGCGGTTCAGGCTGAGTCGATAGTACAGCAGGAAAGCATGAATTTTATGGCCTGGCTGCGTGCGCAGGGGGCGGTTGAAACCATTCGTGATTACCGCTCTCAGGCCGAACAGGTGCGCAGCGAGATGACCGCTAAAGCTTTAGCTGCCATTGAGCAGGGTGCTAATGTCGAGCAGGTGGTGAATGAACTGGCCTACAAGCTAACTAACCGCTTGATTCATGCGCCCACCAAATCCCTCCAGCAAGCCGCCAGCGATGGCGATATGGAGCGGTTGCAATTATTACGCGACAGCCTTGGGCTGGATCAGCACTAGTTTCCTCTAATTACAGGGTTTAAAACCACGGATGAAGTCTTCTATTGTTGCCAAACTGGAAGCATTACAAGAGCGCCACGAAGAAGTGTTGGCTTATCTTGGTGATGCCAGCGTCATTGCCGATCAAGACCGTTTTCGCGCGTTATCTCGTGAGTATGCGCAACTGACTGATGTCACTCGCTGTTTTAAAGAGTGGCGCAGCGCGCAGGAGGATATTGAAGCCGCAGAAATGATGCTGGACGATCTCGAAATGCGTGAGATGGCACAGGAAGAGCTGAAAGAGGCCAAAGCGCGCAGTGAAGAGCTGGAACAGCAGTTGCAAGTGTTGCTGCTGCCGAAAGACCCCGATGATGAGCGCGATTGTTTCCTCGAGATCCGTGCGGGGACGGGGGGCGACGAAGCCGCTATCTTTGCGGGTGACATGTTCCGTATGTACAGCCGTTATGCCGAAGCCCGTCGCTGGAAAGTTGAGATTATGAGCGCCAGCGAAGGTGAGCACGGCGGTTATAAAGAGGTGATCGCTAAAGTCTCCGGTGAGGGAGTTTTTGGGCAACTGAAATTCGAATCAGGTGGTCACCGGGTGCAACGTGTCCCTGAGACTGAATCACAGGGGCGCATTCATACCTCGGCCTGTACTGTTGCCGTGATGCCCGCCATTCCTGAAGCTGAAATGCCAGAAATCAACGCCGGTGATTTGCGTATCGATACCTTCCGCTCCTCAGGGGCGGGTGGTCAGCACGTTAACACCACCGACTCGGCAATCCGTATTACCCACATTCCTACGGGGCTGGTGGTGGAGTGTCAGGACGAGCGTTCGCAACACAAAAACAAAGCCAAGGCGATGTCCGTATTGGGCGCACGTATTCGTGCTGCCGAAATGCAAAAGCGCCAACTGGCGGAAGCTTCCGAGCGCCGCAACTTGCTCGGCACGGGCGACCGTTCCGATCGCAACCGCACCTATAACTTCCCGCAGGGGCGCGTGACAGATCATCGCATCAACCTGACGCTGTACCGTCTGGATGAAGTGATGGAAGGTAAACTGGATATGTTGATCCAGCCGATAGTGCAGGAGTATCAGGCTGACCAACTCTCCGCTTTGTCTGAGCAAGATTAATGGATTATCAGCAGTGGCTGTCGTTAGCGGCAGCCCGTTTTAGTCAAAGTGACAGCCCGAAGCGCGATGCTGAGATCCTGTTGAGCTGGGTGACCGGGCGGGCGCGGACCTATTTATTGGCTTTCGGCGAAACCCAATTGACCCCCATTCAGCTAGCGGCGTTAGAGCCACTGGCTGGCCGCCGTGAGCAGGGCGAGCCGATTGCCTATTTGGTTGGTGAACGAGAGTTCTGGTCGCTGCCACTGAGTGTTTCCCCCGCCACACTGATCCCACGGCCAGACACTGAATGCCTGGTCGAGCAGGCGTTGGCGCATCTGCCCTCCACCCCTTGCCGCATCCTGGATTTGGGCACCGGTACTGGTGCTATCGCCCTGGCCTTAGCCAGCGAGCGGCCAGATTGTGCGGTGATTGGCGTGGACATTAAAGCCGATGCTGTTGCGCTGGCACGGCATAACGCCGAGAAACTCGCGCTAGAGAATGTCGATTTTCTGCAAAGCAGCTGGTTTCAATTAGTACATGGTAAATTCACGCTGATCGCCAGTAATCCTCCCTATATCGATGCCAATGACCCCCATCTTAGTGAAGGGGATGTCCGTTATGAACCGCAGAGCGCGTTAGTCGCACCGGCTGAAGGGATGGCTGACCTGGCTGACATTATTCGTCAGGCCCCGGATTATCTGGAACAGGGCGGTTGGTTAGTGTTAGAGCATGGCTGGCAGCAGGCGCAGGCAGTACAAAAACACCTTAAAAAAGCGGGTTTTAGTGCTGTAATTACCCATAAAGATTATGGTAATAATGATCGTGTTACTTTGGGGCAATGGGCGTGTCATTAAGCAGAATAAAATAAGGAAGCAACAGTCATGTGGGTCGATTATCTCGCCATGAAGTATTTGCATTTACTGACCGTGGTCATCAGTATTACGCTGTTTGTATTACGTTTCTTCTGGAAATGTCGCGGTTCAGCTATGATGGACAAGCGCTGGGTAAAAATAACGCCGCATATCAATGATACACTGCTGTTTGTCAGTGGCATTATACTGATCTTTATAACCGGTTTTTACCCTTTCAGTCCGCAAGGAACATGGCTGACTGAAAAGCTGTTTGGCGTTATTATCTATATCCTGCTTGGCTATGTCGCATTAGGTAAGCGAACTCGCAGCCAGAGTCGTCGCTGGCTTGCCTTTATACTCGCATTGGGTTGCCTGTATTTGATTGCCAAACTGGCAACAACTAAGTTACCACTGCTGATGGGATATTTATGAGTAGTATTGCTGATTTCGAATTTAACAACGCGTCCCTGTGTGATGGGGTGTTACTGGTTACCCAGGAGATTCGACAAGATTTTCCACTGGCTGAAGTACGCAACCAACTGCAACAGCTGGTCGATGATGCGCGGGCGGCTATGCCTGCCGATCTCAATCAGGATCAGCAATTAGAAGTGCTTATCGATCTGTTTTACCACCAGTGGAAATTTGGCGGCGCAGGTGGCGTTTATCGTCTCTCCGATGCTATTTGGCTGGATAAAGTCCTGGATAAGCGGCAGGGAACTCCGGTATCGCTGGGGGTGATTTTCCTCTATATCGCCCATCAACTGAATTTGCCTTTAATGCCAGTTATCTTTCCAACTCAATTAATTCTTCGTGCTGATTGGCTGGACGAAGAGATGTGGCTAATTAACCCGCTAAACGGTGAAACACTGAACGAGCATATGCTGGAAGTGTGGATCAAAGGTAATTTAGGGTTAAGTGCCGAATTGGAAGATGAAGATTTGGAAGAGGCGGAAAATACCATTATTGTCCGCAAAATGCTCGATACGCTGAAAGCCGCATTAATGGAAGAGAAGCAGATGGAGCTGGCATTACGTGCCAGTGAAGCGGTATTAGCATTTGATCCCGATGACCCCTATGAAATTCGCGACCGTGGCCTGATCTATGCCCAGTTGGATTGCAATCACATCGCAATCTCTGATTTAAGCTATTTTGTCGAACAGTGCCCGGAAGACCCGATCGCTGAAATGATAAAAATGCAGATCCACTCCATTGAGCAACAGCGGGTAACATTACACTGATTTTTTTCGACAGCGGGGGTGTCGCAGTGGCTAGATAACAGCCAGCATTTACCGCCCTTGGCGGTAGAGATAACCTGCTGTAATTAATCTCGATTTACCCTTTATAAAGGTATTAGTATGAAACAGAAAGTGGTTAGCATTGGCGATATCAACGTAGCGAACGACCTGCCTTTCGTGCTGTTCGGCGGCATGAATGTGCTTGAGTCTCGTGATCTGGCGATGCGCATCTGCGAGCATTACGTCACCGTGACCCAAAAACTGGGTATCCCTTACGTGTTTAAAGCCTCGTTCGACAAAGCCAACCGTTCTTCAATTCACTCTTACCGTGGCCCCGGTCTGGAAGAGGGGATGCGAATTTTTCAGGATTTGAAGCAACAATTTGGCGTAAAAATCATCACCGACGTCCATGAAGCCAGCCAGGCACAACCGGTCTCCGAAGTGGTCGACGTTATCCAACTGCCCGCTTTCCTGGCTCGCCAAACTGATTTAGTTGAAGCCATGGCGCGTACTGGCGCGGTGATCAACGTCAAGAAACCTCAGTTCGTCAGCCCCGGTCAAATGGGCAATATCGTCGAGAAATTCAAGGAAGCGGGTAACGATCAGGTGATTCTTTGCGATCGTGGCAGCAACTTTGGTTATGACAATTTGGTGGTTGATATGTTGGGTATCAATGTGATGGTGCAAGCCACTGGCGGCCATCCGGTGATTTTCGACGTGACCCATGCACTGCAATGCCGTGACCCATTTGGTGCTGCATCAGGTGGTCGCCGTGCTCAAGTGGCGGAACTGGCCCGTGCTGGTATGGCGGTAGGTTTGGCGGGGCTGTTTATTGAAGCTCACCCAGAGCCAAACAGCGCCAAGTGCGACGGCCCGTCAGCACTGCCATTAGCTAAACTGGAGCCGTTCCTGGTTCAGATGAAAGCTATCGACGATTTGGTGAAGAGTTTCCCTGAGCTGGATACCAGCAAATAATATCTGGCGTCACTGATGTTGAGTATTGCACTATAAGTCGAATGATTGAAAAGGCAGCTATTGACGCTGCCTCAGACTGCTGATAAACCCCGATGACGCGATCTGGAACGGAGAGGACGGGTAGAAGAGTAAAGCGTCCGCGCCAGGGATGGCGCGGCTCGAGCCTCCAGGGAGGGATTTACGGCGTCTTTACGATCTGCCTGTTCTCTCCGTCGTGGGTACTTTGTTAATAACGTCCAGCGCTTCCGGGAGGGTGCCGTAGAAACTCAGTTTGCCCTCAATAGGCTGCACTCTGGCCCTTGCCAGCGTCTTCAGTGGCTGGAAAGGGATATCGGTGATGATGAGTTGCTGCTCATTGCTCAGGGCCTCAGTGAAGCGCAGAAACGCATTTAAGCCACCGGCATCCAGAACCGGCACCGCATCCCATTGCAGAATAATGGTCTGGTAATGCTCACTCCGGCCCAGCAACTCGTTAAATATCCGCTCAGCCGCTGCGAAGAACAGTGGTCCGTTCACCCGTAAGATTAATGTTTTCTCATCAACCGCCGCCGGTATTTCACTCAACCGCGTCATTCGCGCAATGCGCCGCATAAACAGCAGTGAGGCCAACACAATACCGACCGTGATAGCAATCACCATATCGAATAACACGGTCAGACTCATGCACAGCAACATCACGATAATGTCATCTTTCGGCCCTCGACGCAGCAGATCAACAACTTTATGTGCCTCACTCATGTTCCAGGCCACAATCAGCAGCAGCGAGGCCATAGCAGCCAAAGGTAGATAAGAGAGCATCGGGGCCAGCACCAGTAAGGCCAGCAACACCAGCAGGGCATGGACAATGGCTGACACTGGTGAGGTGGCACCGGCGCGGACGTTTGCCGCAGAGCGGGCAATAGCCGCTGTCGCGGTGATCCCACCAAAGAATGGTGCGATCATATTTCCCAATCCCTGACCCACTAACTCACTGTTTGAGTGATGCTTTTGCCCGGTCATTCCATCAAGCACCACCGCACATAATAGCGACTCAATTGCCCCCAACATTGCCATCGAAAAAGCGGCCGGCAGCAAGGCGGAAAGGGTCGCCCAGTTCAATACAAAATCCTGCCCATTGGCGGCAGGGAGATGCCAGGGCAAGACAAATTGTGGCAGGATGGGGGGAATGCCATGGCCCTGAGTGCCATCGACCAGCAAATAGCCAAATCGTGAACCAATGGTCGCGACCTGATGATCAAATAGTGATAACAGACCCATCACGGCAGTGCCGGCAACAAGCGCAGGTAAGTGACCCGGTAACTTTAATTTTAACCGGGGCCAGAGAATTAATACCAACAGCGTAACAGTAGCAATTAAAGTATCACTGAAGTTGATGGTTGGCAGCGCTTGCGCCAGTGCGCCAACTTTGCCGACATAGTTTTCTGGCGCTTCGGTTAGCTGCAAGCCAAAAAAATCCTTCACTTGCATGGTGGCAATGGTGATACCAATCCCTGAGGTGAAACCCAAGGTTACTGACAGCGGAATATATTCAATCAAGCGGCCAAGTCGCCCCAGCCCCATGCAGAGTAAAAATATGCCGGATATTAATGTCGCCAGTAATAAACCGGCCAAACCGAACTGCTGTGACACAGGATAGAGAATAACAACAAAGGCCGCCGTCGGGCCGGATACGCTATAACGGGAGCCGCCACTGACCGCAATGACAATACCGGCAATCGCTGAGGTATATAAGCCATATTGCGGCGGGACGCCACTGGCAATAGCCAAAGCCATCGCCAGCGGAATAGCAATAATACCGACAGTGACACCGGCAATTATATCTTTAACAAGTCGTTGAAGTGTATAGGTTTCTCGCCAGCAAGCGTCAATTATCGCGCTGAACGGCCTAATGCCGTTAATTCCGTGCGTTTTCATCTAAGGTGCAAACCAAATAAAGAAAAGACAAAATAAATGGCGGGCCAATAAGGGTCCGTCTCGAGTAGCAGATACACACGATACGCCAATTAGGCGGCCAATATCTAGATGTATATCAATCTCTGTAGGAATTGAGAAAACATGCCCTTTTGAAAAAGGCATTAAGTGAACAGTTACATTGCCGGTAGGTCAAATTCTCATCCGGATAAATGAAAAGTGCCTATTATCCTCGCTAGCTATCTCTTTTACCCCCAAATAGCAGAAACTGAATATTAAACCGCAAGAAGAAGATGATACCGTATTAGGCGGAGGAGTTATGAGGCTAAACAATATCTTGTTACCTGGCGATATTGGCAAAACTCATCATCAAATTATTCCGGAATAAAGCCTGTTTCGCAGCTAAGATTTAGGTTAGAAACTATTGCTATTATCCATGCTCAATGTTTAGGAATTCCGATGAATAATTTCAGTCTAAATTATGATTTAACATTAATGGGAAATCGGTCACGTCAATGTTGGTTAAAATCAACAGTGAAAATTCAAAGGACTGACGCTACGCCATGAGTGAATTAGAATCTCTGTCAACGTTATATCGGGATGCTTGTGTCACTTATGCGACCCTCTCTATTAGTTATTTTGCTTTAAGTAAAAGTAGTGCCTTCTCCTATCATGGGGATGTCTGGAAACGTATTGTATTCGGTCTGGTGGCGGGGCTGGTTTCGCTCTACCTCAATCAAGATCAGTGGATTATTTCCGGTTCATTTTTTTACAGTTTTGAATTGATCCCAATCGTTTTGGTTACCTTTTATGGTGGCTGGCTGAGTGGCTTAACGGCATTGGTGATAAATTATGCTTTCACCGGATGGCTTACACTAGATAATATATTAATAACAATAATGTTTATTCCACTTTTACTCGCCAAAGTATGGGAGAAAAAGAGTAATCGCATTTTTTATATCACAATTATCTCAATTGCCATTTATCGCATAATCGTCGCTGTTCTATTTGTTCCGAATGAACTGCTCTGGACTCAAATTGTGGTGTATCAACTGATTTCTGCCTTCTGTTTAGCTATTTGCTACCACGCATTGAATTTTAAAGAGCGCCATATTTACGCCTATTTTGCGATGAAAAATCGGGCTAATATCGACAAATTAACCCAATTAAATAACCGGGCCAGTGTTGATTATCGGCTGAATGCTATCCATAGCAGCCGATTGGCCTGTGGATTAATGATTCTGGATCTTGACCACTTTAAATCGGTGAATGACACCTATGGCCATGATGGCGGTGATCTGCTGCTGACTGAAGTTGGGAAGTTATTAACCTCAACCATTCGGGATGAGGATTTCGTTGGTCGCTTTGGCGGTGAGGAGTTTATTGTTATTACACATAGCCATGATCCGCAAGCCATCAAAGCGGTTGCTGAGCGAATTCGCCAGCGAGTAGAGAATTTAGACGTGGAATTACCTGATGGACGAAAAATAGAGGCCACAATTTCAATTGGTGCTTCGCTTTATTTGCCGGGTATGTCGATGCTAAAAGCAATAAAAATGACTGACGAAGCACTTTATCAAGCGAAAAATCAGGGTCGTAATCAGGTGGTTTACAGCCGATTAATGCCATTCTCCCCTCTGGGGGACCGTATCAATAGAGAAGGGCGTCGCCGCAGATCATAGCGGTAGGGGAATGAGGTGAGTACCAAAGAAAAAGGCCCTGACTTTCGTCAGAGCCTTTCGTTCGAATATGGCGGTGAGAGAGGGGTTCGAACCCTCGATACACTTACGCGTATACACACTTTCCAGGCGTGCTCCTTCAGCCACTCAGACACCTCACCGTAAGTTGCCGCGCTATGCACTGCAACGGGGCGGTACTATAGGGATAGGTGGCTTGATGGTCAAGTAGTATTTATCCGTTGCCATTCATCTGGTTATTCTGCACCCAGATAGGATAAATCGCAGGCAAATCACCTGACCCAACGCCAATATTAGGCGTTAGCTGGCGAGCCAAAAAGAGATAAAAAAAACGGCAATCGAATCACAAATACTGGGGTAAGACACCAGACTTGCTTCAATTGCCGTTTGATTTTACTGCCGCGACACCGCGCTTTGCGCTGTAACGACTTAATATGGCGGTGAGGGAGGGGTTCGAACCCTCGATACGCTTACGCGTATACACACTTTCCAGGCGTGCTCCTTCAGCCACTCAGACACCTCACCGTGTTACTGCTATTTATTACTGCGCTTACTGCTATTAACGACTATCAACCGCGCTAAGCATGGTCGACCGGCGTAATGTAGGCAAAAGTGTGCCCAGCGTCAACCCTCTTATGTCGCCTTTGTCACTCTTTTGCTAAAGTTACAGCAGTTTGCTGATTTCATCGGCATTTCTTGCCGGTAGCACTTGCATCTGGCCGTTAATCGCGGAAATCTAATCGGTACTTTCGCAAGGAGCTGGCAAATAATGAATATTATTTTTTATCACCCGTTTTTTGAAGCAAAACAGTGGTTGTCAGGTATACAGTCTCGCTTGCCGGCTGCGAATATTCGGCAGTGGCGACGTGGTGATACCCAACCGGCAGATTATGCGCTGGTTTGGCAGCCGCCACAGGAAATGCTAGCTAAACGCACTGAACTGAAAGGAGTTTTTGCATTAGGGGCGGGGGTGGATGCTATTTTGGACCAGGAGCGTCGCCATCCGGGGACATTACCTGCCGGGGTTCCGCTGGTTCGCTTGGAGGACACCGGTATGTCCTTGCAAATGCAGGAGTATGTTGTTGCCAGTGTACTGCGCTACTTTCGCCGGATGGATGAGTATCAACTGCAACAGCAGCAGAAAATGTGGCAGCCGCTGGAGCCACATCAACACGATAAATTCACTATCGGCATTCTTGGGGCGGGCGTATTAGGCAAAAGTGTGGCCCACAAATTAGCCGAATTTGGTTTTACGGTGCGCTGCTGGAGCCGAACACCAAAACAGATTGATGGCGTGGTCAGTTTTGCCGGCCAAGAGAAGTTACCCGCCTTCATCCAGGGGACACAATTACTGATTAATCTGTTGCCGAACACCCCAGAAACAGCCGGTATTCTAAATCAATCGCTCTTTTCGCAACTGAATGCCAATGCCTATATCATCAATATTGCACGGGGAGCGCATCTGTTAGAGCGGGATTTATTAGCCGCAATGAGTGCTGGTAAAATTGCGGCGGCAACACTGGATGTGTTTGCTGAAGAGCCATTACCCCCGATGCATCCTTTCTGGAGCCATCCGCGTATTACTATCACGCCGCACATTGCCGCAGTGACTTTGCCTGATGCAGCCATGGATCAGGTGGTCGCCAATATTCAGGCCATCGAGGCGGGCAGGGAGCCGCTGGGCTTGGTTGATGTGGTGCGAGGTTACTGAATAAGGGCTGCCAGCACGGGGCAGCCATTTGCCAGACAAGGTTTTTAGCGCTGCTGATGAGAAGAATTCCTGCTATCATTAGCAGACTATATTTTGCCTGCGAATAACTGTCCCCCGCGTTAAAAGACTTTGTGGAGTAGTCATGTATCCTGTTGATTTACATATGCATACCATTGCCAGTACTCATGCTTACAGCACTTTGCACGATTACATCGCCGAAGCTAAGCTCAAAAATATCAAACTGTTTGCCATTACCGACCATGGCCCGGATATGGCGGATGCGCCACATTATTGGCACTTTATGAATATGCGAGTCTGGCCGCGTCTGGTCGATGGCGTGGGCATCTTGCGGGGTATTGAAGCCAATATTAAGAATCTGGACGGTGATATTGACTGTACCGGCCCAATGCTCGAGGCCATCGATCTGCTGATTGCGGGTTTCCATGAACCGGTGTTTCCGCCGCAAGACAAGGCCGCCAATACTCAGGCGATGATCGCAACGATGGCGCAGGGGAATGTGCATATTATCAGCCATCCCGGCAACCCTAAATATCCGGTTGATATTCCGGCGATAGCGCAAGCGGCGGCAAAATACCATGTTGCCCTTGAGCTGAATAACTCCTCTTTTAGCCATTCACGTAAAGGGAGTGAGCCGAATTGCCGCGCGATAGCTGAAGCTGTCCGTGATGCCGGCGGCTGGCTGGCGTTAGGTTCTGATTCCCATATCGCCTACTCATTGGGGATTTTTGAGCATTGCGAGCGTATTATCGCTGAGGTAAATTTCCCGCAAGAGCGCATTTTAAATGTCAGCCCGCGCCGTTTACTCAACTATCTTGAGATGCGTGGCCGTCCCGCCATCCCCGAATTAGCCGATTTATAAGAGAATCGGTGACGTTGTCACTGTTATTTTTTATACAAAAAAATCAATAAGAAACAGGAAGATGTAGATGAATGATTTCTCTCTGGTGTGCCGGGTTCTGGGGTCACTGTTCTATCGTCAGCCACAAGATCCACTATTGGAACCGCTGTTTGCCCTGATCAGTCAAGGCAAGCTTGAGCAACACTGGCCACTGGAGCAAGGTGAGTTGCTGGCGCGTTTGCAGCAGGAGTATCAGCCAGATGCTTTGGCCGCTGATTATAGTGCGATGTTTGTGGGCGATGATTGCCGCGTGTCACCTTATGGTTCCGATTATGAGGATGGCTGTCCAGAAGTTGAAGTCAGAGCTTTTCTGCAACAGCGCGGTATGCCGCTAGGCGATGCGCCAACTGACCATTTTGGTGGATTATTACTGGCCGCCTCCTGGCTGGAAGATCAAGCGGCTGAAGATGAAGTCGCGGCACAAATTGCACTGTTTAATGACTATCTACTACCATGGTGTGGTCGTTTTCTTGGCAAAGTGGAGGCACATGCTTCCAGCGGTTTTTATCGCACACTGGCGCAGTTGAGTCGTGAGGCGTTGCAAGCGATGTGGGATGAGTTATCAGAAGATACCCTTCGTCCTTGACGCTACAACTGTGTTAGCGGCACTCGCGCACCCGAATCACTTACCAACGTAAGCTCATCGGGATTTGCTCGTTTGCTGCCTTGTTGTAACGCCAATGACTTTGGGTATCGCCCTTGGTTTTTGATGCTACAACTGTGTTAGCGGCACTCGCGCACCCGAATCACTTACCAACGTAAGCTCATCGGGATTTGCTCGTTTGCTGCCTTGTTGTAACGCCAATGACTTTGGGTATCGCCCTTGGTTTTTGATGCTACAGCTATTTGCGGGCAGGGTCGATTAGTCAGTGAATGGGATGACTAGTTGGCCCGGCTTCACTTCTAAGCCTTTCGCCAGCTTCTTCGCCATCGCTTCTGCTTTACTCTTCTCGCCATCTAACACATAGGCGGGTTGCTGATCAAAATAGGACTTCAGTGACTGGTTCAGATAAGGCGTCAGCGCCTTCATCACGGAATCCATCTTCTCTGGTTTGACTGTATAATCGGTCAACTCCATATCTTTCAGGAAGATAGCGCCTTTTTCGCGATCGAATGTAGGCTGTGCTTTTAAGGTCAGCGTCATATCGGCACTTTGCGGGCCAAGGATCGAGGTGATATCCACTTTGGCGTTACCGGTTAATGTCACTTTACCGGGTTCAGCGCGACCAATCTGGCTCTGCAATTGCGTCAGGGTGATATGGGCATCAACCAAACCCGGAATACCAATCTGCTTTTCATAATTATTATGCTTTTGCAGGTAATCATTCACTTCCTGCTCGTTCAGTGTGTACTGAGTCAGTTGGTTACAGCCGACCAGGGTGACGGTCGTCAGCAGCGCCGCTGCGCCCCAAGTTATTCTCTTCATTAAAACCTCATAGCAATATGCACAATCACATCAGACAAGACGAATTTGCCCAATGATAACGGGTTAATCTGCTGTTTTGTATTATTAACCGTTGCTGTTCAACAACGGTTTGGGATTAGGCGCGTTTAGGACTGGGCGCTATAGTGCGGCACTGTCCGGCAATTGCCCATCAGATAACCCTGAATCCGGGTTAATAGCAGGCTAATTGCCGCTGAGCATCGTGGATTCAATCCGGCGCTGATTAAATTGCCAGTACAGTCCAATCAAGGTAATTAAGCCAATGACACCTAACATGAACCACGGCAACTCTGGCATTTCAAGGGTGCGGCCGGTGTCGTACATCCAGCCGCCGCCGGTATAACCCAATGCACCACCCAGAGCCAGCCCGAGGCGGCTAAAGCCCATATAACTGCCGCGAGCCCGTGAGTCTGCCAGTGATGCGCTCAGGGTTTCACGGGCCGGTTCGGCAATGATTGACCCCATATAGAAGAAGCAGATAAACATAAACAGGGTTTGCAGATGGCTAATCAGGCCGATTGGGAACAGGCTGAGTGTCATGATAAGCAACCCGGCCATTAAGCGCTGCTCAAGGCTAAAGCGCTTCTCACTCCAGCGGGCAATCGGGTAGAGCAGTGTCAGAGAGAGCGCAGCTTCAATGGCATACATCCATTTAACCGCGGCAGGCGAACCGGCAATCTCATTGACCATGATTGGCAGCATCAGCATCACCTGCACGGCGAGCATGTAATAGCCGGTCAGTGTCAGGACATAGGTCACAAAGCGGCGATCACGCAGCACCCGCATTAGCCCCTCTCTCATTGGCGCGCGGACAGTCGAGATGCGGTAAGCGGGCAGTAGCCAGAGATTCCAGCCCGCCGCCAGGACGAAGATAGCCGCACCCGTCCAGCAGACAAAGTGGAAGTCGTATTGCAGCAGCCAGCTACCGATCAATGCGCCAATTACCGCGCCAGCACTGTCTTGCATCATCAACAGTGAGTAAAAACGGCCACGTTCGTGCGGGCGAGTGAGCTTAATCACCAATGCGGTACGCGGTGGATCGAAAAGTGTGCCGCCTAAGCCGGACAACGCACAAGCGAGCCACAGTATCCAGGGTTCATCAGCCATTGCCATCAACGCGAAACCCGCTGCGCGCATCAGCATTCCGGTGACTATCATCGGTTTGGCACCGAAGCGGTCGGCAATAGCACCGCCGAAGATGCCAAGCCCTTGCTGGACCAGTTGTCTTAATCCCAAGGCAAGGCCCACGATCACCGCAGCCCAACCCATTTGATCGACAAATCGGATAGAGATAAGTGGGAATACAACGAAGAAACCCAACACCACTAATAAGTTATCAAGCAATAAAAAATACTTACCCAAGCTCCGAGCTTGCGATACCAAGGCCATGCTTCACCGTCAGAAATCAAATAAGGAGGGAATAGAAACTACATTTATGGTTTATTGCCCATATAGCTTGTAGCGAACTCGTTTGTAGCAAACATTGTTTGTAAAAAACATTATTTATAAGAAATATAGTTTGTACCCAAATCATCAGAAACGATAGGGGTTAGATTGATAATATTTTTTTATCGTCAATACGTTACCTCATCGACAATTTCATCATAAAATGATTTTTTAGCCCTTCAATGACGCCATTTTGTGGTGTTGATATCTGAAAAGAGCGCAAGGGTGGTGTTACGCGACTGCGGTGTAACAGGTATATTGAATCATAAGAGCCGCCGTTAGCCGCTAAATGCTAAATTAGGTGCAGCGCACCGCCAAGGGGAGCAGATGTTCGGCTATCATTCAGCAACACCTAAAATACGCCTGACCACTGACCGCATGTCACTGCGGCTGGTTCATGAGCGTGATGCTTACCGCATGGCGGAGTATTACGCTGAAAATCAGGTATTTCTCAAACCCTGGGAACCGGTGCGTGATCAAAGCCACTGTATGCCGTCCGGTTGGCAGGCGCGGCTGGGTATGATCATGGAGCTACAAAAACAGGGCAGCGCCTACTACTTTATTCTGCTGGATCCTGAGGAGAAAGAGGTGCGCGGGGTTGCTAACTTCAGCAATGTGCTGCGCGGCTCCTTTCATGCCTGTTTCCTGGGTTACTCATTAGGTGAGCGCTGGCAGGGGCAGGGCTTAATGTTTGAAGCATTGCAACCGCTGATCCGCTATATGCAGCGGCAGGAGCGGATGCACCGTATTATGGCTAATTATATGCCGCATAATCATCGCAGTGGCAGCTTACTTGAGCGCCTGGGTTTTGAGCGCGAAGGCTACGCGAAGGATTATTTACTGATTGACGGCCAGTGGCGCGATCATGTGCTGACGGCCTTGACTAACAATGAGTGGACACCCACGCGCTGAGGTCAGGATGAAACAGAGTCTAAATGCATTAGAGGCCAGAGTGATTGGCTGTTTGCTGGAAAAACAGGTGACGACGCCAGAGCAGTATCCGATGTCGCTCAATGGTGTGACGGTAGCTTGTAATCAGAAAACCAACCGTGAACCAGTGATGGAGCTATCCGAATCGGATGTGCAGCAGACACTGGATTTTTTGCTGAAAAAACACCTTATCCGCACACAAAGTGGCAATAGGGTCATGAAGTACGAGCACCGTTTCTGCAATTCTGAGTTTGGTAACCTTAAATTCTCCCCAGCGGAGTTGGCGGTGATCGCCACGTTATTATTACGTGGCCCACAGACGCCAGGTGAGTTGCGTACCCGCACCAACCGAATGTATGAGTTTGCGGATGTAACCGAGACAGAAGCGGTGCTGAATCAGCTCTCCCAACGTGAAGATGGGCCATTTGTGGCGCGTCTGGCCCGTGAAGCGGGTAAACGCGAGAGCCGCTATAGGCATCTGTTTAGCGGCGATGCTGCACCAACTGCACCCACAGACGAGGGCGTTGACGGGGGAGCGAGCGCTCTTGAAATCCGAGTCGCGCAGCTTGAGCAACAGGTCATGGCGTTGACACGCCGTTTGGATGAAGTGCTGATCCAGTTAGATGATTGATAAGGATGCTATGAACAGATCGGGCGTTGGCAAAAAACTGCGTGTGGGTATCGTCGGTCTGGGTGGGATTGCGCAAAAAGTCTATCTGCCGATCCTGACCCAAGCGCTGGATTGGCAACTGATTGGCGCGTTTTCGCCCAATCAAATTAAGGCGCAGCCGGTGTGCGACAGCTACCGCATACGCTATTTTTCACGTTTGGATACCCTCGCCGCTGAGTGTGATGCTATTTTTGTTCACAGCAGTACCGCCAGCCACTTTCAGGTGGTGAGTGAGCTATTGCAGGCCGGAATTCATGTTTATGTCGATAAGCCGCTGGCTGAAACGCTGGCGCAATCGGAGCAATTGATCACCCTGGCAACCAAACAAAAGTTGGCGTTGATGGTCGGTTTTAACCGCCGTTTTTCGCCATTATACCAGCAGCTTAAGTATGAGATGGCTTTGCCGACATCACTGCGCATGGAGAAACATCGCCAAAACGGCATTGGGCCAAATAGTGCCCGTTTTACCTTGCTGGATGATTATCTGCATGTGGTGGATACCGCGTTGTGGCTGGGTGGTGAGCCGGCAACATTGACCACCGGCCGCGTGCAAACCAACGCGCAAGGGCAGATGTTATATGCCGAGCACCACTTCGAAACGGGTCATTGCCTGATAACCACCAGTATGCATCGTGATGCTGGTACTCAGCGGGAGAGTGTGCAAGCTATCAGCTCCGGGAGCTGTTATCAGATTAATGATATGCGCCAGTGGCAGCAGGAGTCTGACGGGCAGGTGATTAGCTTGCCCGCCCCCGGTTGGCAAACCACACTGGAGCAGCGCGGCTTTGTCGGGGCTGTACGTCACTTTATTGACGCGGTGAGCCACCAAACGGCCCCGCAACTCTCAGGTGAAGAGGCGATTTATGCTCAACGCATGATAGAAGCGATGTTACAGCAGTAGAGTGCGGACCAGGTTAGTAGCGCTGAGCAAGCATGAACAAAAGATCAGCGCTCTCAGTAAGTTGTTACACTTTTCGATGGCTATTCATAGCCGGTTACGTAGACTGGCGGCTGTTTTTAAACAGTATCAGGGCAGCGCTGATGCCCACCCTAACCCCAGATCAGAAACCTATGAATTTACTGAAATCACTGGCAGCCGTCAGTTCAATGACCATGTTTTCCCGCGTATTGGGCTTTGCCCGTGATGCCATTGTGGCGCGGGTCTTCGGTGCAGGTATGGCAACGGATGCCTTTTTTGTAGCCTTTAAATTGCCTAATCTCCTGCGGCGTATTTTTGCCGAGGGTGCATTCTCGCAGGCTTTTGTGCCGATTCTGGCTGAATATAAGAGCCAGCAAGGCGAGGAGGCGACACGAACATTTGTCGCCTATGTCTCCGGCTTATTAACCCTGATACTGGCGGTAGTCACGATATTGGGCATGTTGGCAGCACCTTGGGTTATCTTTATTACCGCCCCCGGTTTTACCGATACTCCAGATAAATTTGCACTCACCTCTGCGCTGCTGCGGGTGACATTCCCCTATATCTTACTGATCTCACTGGCCTCGCTGGTGGGGGCTATTCTTAATACCTGGAACCGCTTCTCCATTCCCGCGTTTGCGCCAACCTTCCTGAATATCAGCATGATAGGTTTTGCCCTCTTTGCCGCGCCTTACTTTAATCCCCCGGTGATGGCGCTGGCCTGGGCCGTGGTAGTGGGTGGAGTGCTGCAATTGGGTTATCAGCTCCCTCATCTGAAAAAGATAGGTATGCTGGTACTGCCGCGGTTGTCACTGCGCGATGCGGGTGTCTGGCGAGTGATGCGCCAAATGGGGCCGGCGATCCTTGGGGTGTCTGTCAGCCAAATCTCACTGATCATCAACACTATTTTTGCGTCGTTTCTAGTCTCAGGTTCTGTCTCCTGGATGTACTATGCTGACCGCTTGATGGAGTTCCCATCCGGTGTGCTGGGCGTGGCGTTAGGCACCATTTTGTTGCCCTCACTGGCAAAAAGTTTCTCCAGCGGTAACCATGATGAATATTCCCGACTGATGGATTGGGGTCTGCGCCTCTGTTTCTTGCTGGCGTTACCCAGTGCGGTGGCATTGGGGATCCTCGCCAAACCGCTGGTGGTGTCACTGTTCCAGTATGGCAAGTTCAGTGCCTTTGATGCCGCGATGACCCAGCGAGCGCTGGTAGCTTACTCGGTTGGCCTGATGGGGCTGATTGTGGTTAAAGTGCTGGCGCCGGGGTTCTACTCGCGCCAAAACATCAAAACGCCGGTGAAGATTGCCATTGTCACACTGATATTGACTCAGGTGATGAACCTTATTTTCATCGGGCCACTAAAACATGCGGGGCTATCACTGTCGATTGGTCTTGGGGCTTGTCTGAATGCCAGCTTGCTGTATTGGCAGTTGCGTAAGCAGCAGATTTTCCAGCCGCAACCCGGTTGGGCGATATTCCTGACGAAATTGGTTATCGGCGTGATCGTGATGTCAGCGGTGTTGCTGGGGCTGTTGTGGGTCATGCCGGCGTGGGATATTGGTGGGATGGCTTATCGGCTGTTGCGCTTATCGGCAGTGGTGGCGGCGGGGGTGATTGCCTATTTTGCTTCACTGGCGTTACTCGGATTCAAATTGCGAGATTTTGCCCGGCGAACCCATGGCTGATGTGACCTGCTGATGGTCAATCGGTTTGCTGTTATTGACAAAGCCGCCTGAGCGGAGAGAACAGGTAGATCGTAAAGACGCCGTAAAATCATCCCTGATGGCTCGAGCCGCGCCATCCCTGGCGCGGACGCTTTACTCTTCTGTCTGTCCTCGCCGTTCAAGATCGAGTCATCGGGGTTTGTCAGCAGTCTGAAAGGCCCCTTGGGGCCTTTTTTGTCGTCAATTATTAGCTAAACGGCGAGTGGCGAGAACTACATGCGCTCTACCGTGCGAATACCGAGGGTATCCAGACCTTGCTTCAGGGTTTTTGCCGTCAGCATCGCCAGTTTCAGGCGGCTTTGGCGGATCTCTTCACTTGCTGCATTCAGTATCTGGCAATGCTCGTAGAAACTGGAGAATAAGCCCGCCACGTCATACAGATAGGAACACATCACATGCGGCGTCCCTTCACGGGCGACGGTAGTGATGACCTCTTCAAATTGCAGCAGGCGCGTTGCCAGTGCCGCTTCACGATCTTCGGTTATCACCAGTGGCAGTGTCAGGCTGTTCTCATCAACGCCAGCACGTTTAAACACCGAAACCACGCGGGTATAGGCATATTGCATGTAAGGTGCGGTGTTGCCATCCAGCGCCAGCATGTTATCCCAGTCGAAGATATAGTCGGTGGTGCGGCTTTTCGACAAGTCGGCATATTTCACCGCGCCAATACCGACCGCTTCCACGACCTGTTTCAGCTCATCTGCAGGCATATCCGGGTTTTTCTCGGCGATCAATTTGCCCGCACGTTCAATGGCTTCGTCCAGCAAATCGGAGAGCTTAACCGTGCCACCTGAGCGGGTTTTAAATGGCTTGCCATCTTTCCCCAGCATCATGCCAAACATATGGTGCTCTAGCGGCACAGATTCAGGAACATAACCGGCTTTGCGCACGATAGTCCATGCTTGCATCAGATGTTGGTGCTGGCGGGTGTCGATGTAATACAACACGCGATCTGCGCCCAGTGTCTCATAACGATACTTGGCACAAGCGATATCCGTGGTGGTATAGAGGTAACCACCATCTTTTTTCTGGATAATGACGCCCATTGGCTCGCCATCTTTGTTTTTATACTCATCCAGATAGACCACAGTTGCGCCGTCGCTCTCGACTGCCAGACCCTTGGCTTTCAGATCCGCAACAATGCCCGGCAACATGGCGTTATATAGGCTTTCGCCCATGACATCATCTGTGGTCAGGGTGACATTTAGCCGATCATAGGCAATCTGGTTCTGCGCCATGGTGATATCCACCAGTTTGCGCCACATCTGACGGCAATATTCGTCGCCGCTTTGCAGTTTCACCACATAGGCACGGGCGCGCAGGGCGAACTCTTCGTCTTCGTCATAGGTTTTCTTGGCTTGCTGATAGAAAAGCTCCAGATCCGATAGGTCCATATCGCTGGCGCTTTCATTCTGCATTTTTTCCAGATACGCAATCAGCATACCGAACTGTGTGCCCCAGTCGCCGACGTGGTTAGCGCGGATAACATGGTGCCCCAGGAACTCCAGAGTCCGCACCGCCGCATCACCGATAATGGTTGAGCGCAGGTGACCGACGTGCATTTGCTTAGCCACGTTAGGTGCCGAATAGTCGACCACGATAGTTTGCGGTTCAACTGGTGCCACGCCCAGTTTGGGTGCTGTTAACGCGAACTCTACTTTGCTGGCAACCCACTGACGGTCTAAGAAAATATTGATAAAACCGGGGCCGGCGATCTCAACCTTGCTGGCAATGCCCTCAAGATCGAGCAGCTCAATGACTTTTTCTGCCAGTTGTCGGGGTTGCATGCCCAGTTTTTTGGCAACGGCCATGACGCCATTAGCTTGATAATCGCCAAATTGAGCTTTAGCAGATTGGCGAACTTGAGCTTCGCTACCTGCTGGAGCACCTGCTGCAATCAGCGCCTGGCTGACTTTATCTGAGAGAAGAGCCTGAATATTCACCGGGTTACCTTAATTACGCACAAAAGAGACATTAGTGATGCACAAAAGAGTCACTGTGCCAGTTAATTCAAACGGGGCCAGCGCCTGATACCGCAATCAATGAGTGACGGTGGGGCGGGCTGACAGCGTGTTAGTCGCAAGATGGCAGGATTTATACCATATTTGGCTTTCGGCGTCAGCATTGGGGCAGTGGTTACAGCGCAGATCGCCCGCAAATAGATCAACTGATTATTTTATTAGCAATGATTGAGATGGCGTCATAAATCAATCAGATAAAATATGGCTGATTAGTGCTAATAACTGTAGATTATGGCCGCTTCAATGTTTGAAATAGCCGCTTAAAAGGAGAGCCAGATGTGCAGCTTGAAAGATATCGCCGAATTACAGGATTTAATCACTGATCTGCCAAGTTTTGAGCAAAAGCTGGTGAATTTTTCGGCCAAATTAAATTTGGATTTGACTCAGTTTAGCGCCGACCATATTTCATTGCGCTGCTATCAAATTGAAACAGCGGAGCGCTGGCGTAGCGGATTATTACATTGCGGCAATTTGATGTCCGAGACGCAGATTAATGGCCGACCTATTTGTCTGTTCGATTTAGCGCAGCCTTTATCTATTGGCCCCTGGCAGATAGATTGCATTGAGCTGCCGTATCCGGGGAAAACCCATTATCCCCATCAGGGCTGGGAGCATGTTGAGCTGGTTTTGCCCGGTGACCCGCAAACTCTGCAACAACGCGCCCGAGCCTTGTTACCCGCGACATTACCCGTGGGTATTAATGAAAAATTTAGTTCACCGCAGGGGGAACATGAACGTTTACCCAATCCAACGTTGGCGGTGAGTGACGGTGAGATAACAATTAAGTTTCATCCCTATACCTTGAGACAAATAATAGACAGCGAGCACCATAACTAACGTAAATGGGTTATTTATTTCAACATCGACTATCACTTATGGTTATCACTGTGACTGACATCTACTCACGAACTCAAAATGAGTGCCATAGTAAGTGCTCTAGTACACTGGATTAGATTCAGTTTGAACGCGAGTGATATATTAAGCATATAAATTATTCTGAAATATAATTATTCAATTCTTAGGTGATATCTATGCCCAGAGTTACCGGGTAAAACAACTGCCGCAGTGGCATCCGTCAAACGGGGGAGAGAATGACTAAATTGGAAATTTGTTGCTATAGCGTCGATTGCGCGCAGGTAGCAGAAAAGGCAGGAGCCGACCGGATTGAATTATGCTGCGGTCAGTCCGAAGGGGGTTTAACACCTAGCGTCGGCGCTTTAATGCAAGCCAGAGAGACTGTGACCATTCCGGTACATCCCATCGTGCGGCCTCGGGGCGGTGATTTCTGCTATAGCCATAATGATTTTGCCATCATCAAAAATGATATCGCGCGCATCCGTGATATGGGTTTTGCTGGCGTGGTCGTGGGGGTGCTGGATACGGATGGTCATATTGATATGCCGCGGATGCGCGAGATAATGTCCCTCAGCGGTGACCTGGCGGTCACATTCCATCGCGCATTTGATATGTGTCAAAACCCGATGGTCGCCTTGCAGCAATTAACTGATTTGAATGTGGCGCGGATTTTAACTTCGGGTCAGCAACAGAATGCGGAGCTGGGACTGTCATTACTGAAAGATTTGGTCGCAGCCACCCAAGCGCAAGGGCCGATTATCATGGCGGGTGCGGGTGTTCGTCTGACCAATATGCAGAAATTTATTGATGCCGGTATTCGCGAGTTACACAGTTCAGCGGGGCGTTCTGTTCCCTCGACGATGAAATATCGCAAAGCTGGCGTGACCATGTGTGCCGACAGTGATGTTGATGAGTTTGCGCATTATTGTGTTGATGGCGAAGTGGTTGAGGCGATGAAGAGTTTGCTGGTGATGGGCGCACCGTTGCCTCAATCCGCCTAGACCTTTCGTCCTTGAAGCTACTGCGTGGTTAGCGGCCCTCGGCGATTAAACTGAGGGCTGTTTTTATAGCTGAGGGTTATGGCTTACGAGCGATTAATACGGCTCTAACTGGGGCCGGATAGCCTTCCACAGTTTTGCTTGGGTCTTTTGGATCGAGGAACTCAGCTAATGACTCGCTGGTCATCCAGTCTGTGCGGCGTTGCTCATCGGTGGTGGTCACCGCCATATCCGCAATTCTGACATCCACAAACCCACATTTTTCCAGCCACTCTTTCAATGCGGGTGCCGACGGAATGAAATAGACGTTACGCATCTGAGCATAACGATCACCGGGCACCAATACCTGCCGACTATCGCCTTCAACCACCAAGGTTTCGAGTACCAATTCCCCCTCGCTAACCAACTGGTTTTTTAGCTGATAGAGGTGATCCAGCGGCGAACGGCGGTGATAGAGCACACCCATAGAAAACACGGTGTCGAAGGCTGCCAACTCTGGCAGTTGCTCAATGCCCAACGGCAGCACATGGGCACGTTGATCACCACCCAATAGCTTACGGATGGCTTCAAACTGACACAAAAACAGCTGCATTGGGTCGATACCCACCGCCAGATGAGCACCTTCACCAATCATGCGCCACAGGTGATAACCGCTACCACAGCCGACATCCAAAATGGTGCGCCCCGCCAGTGGCGTGATGTGCGGTAATACCCGCTGCCATTTCCAATCAGAGCGCCATTCGGTATCGATATCCAGCCCATATAAAGAGAAGGGGCCTTTGCGCCATGGCATCAAAGCGCGCAACATATTTTCCATCCCCTCCCGCTGGCCGGCAGAAATAGGTGGCGACATCTCAGCCCGCACGCCATCGCGTAAATCCAGCGATGTTGGGGTGAGCTGCGGCAAATGTTCTACCGCGTTAAACCAGGTTTTAAACTTACCGTGCAATGATTCGCGCTGCCAGGCACTGAGCTGAGCGGGTAGGGTATCTAGCCATGGGCTTAATGGGCCTTTGGCAATCAGCCGGTAAAAATCGCCAAATTCAATCATTGAGCCTCTCCTGCTTTCAGGGCAATTAGCGAACCAAAATTAAAACACTGGAACCAGACTTCCGCGTGCTCGAAACCGGCTTGATGCAGACGCTGTTTATGGGTTTCAACGGAGTCGGTCAACATGACATTCTCCAACATGCTGCGTTTCTGACTGATCTCCAGCTCGCTGTAACCATTGGCGCGCTTAAAATCGTGGTGCATGTTGAACAGCAGTTCGCCGATATCGCTATCCTCAAAGTTGAACTTCTCGGACAACACCAAGGCCCCCCCTGGTCGCAACCCTTGGTACACCTGATTGAGCAGCCGTTGGCGGTCAGCCGGCTCCAGGAATTGCAAAGTGAAGTTCAGCACCACCATTGAGGCGTTTTCCAGCTTGATATCCAGAATGTCTGACTCCACCACGTCGACTGGCGTTTCTGCACGAAAAGCGTCGAGATGGCGACGGCAGCGCTCGACCATCGCGGGCGAGTTATCCACGGCAATGATTTTGCAACCTTCAGCCTTGATATTACGGCGCATTGACAGTGTAGCCGCACCCAGTGAACAGCCCAGATCGTAAATCTGGCTATGGGGCTGCACAAAACGCTCCGCTAACATGCCGATCATCGAGATAATGTTGGAATAGCCGGGAACTGACCGCTGGATCATATCAGGGAACACTTCAGCGACCTTTTCGTCGAAGGTCCAGTCACCTAATTTGGCAATAGGGGCAGCAAACAGGCTATCACGCTGTGGCTCTGTCGCCCCAGACTGATGGTGTTGCGCATCGTTTTGAGATTGAGTGTCGCGATTTGGCATGACTGTCATTGGCATTAACAAGAAATTAAAGGCGCATATTATAACAGAAAAACGGACAAATAAGCGCGATAAACCGAGGGTAAGCAGGAGATAGGCGGGAAAGGCATGAAGGCGGGGATAACCCGCCCGGACGAACAGTGCTCCGGCGGCTTTGGTGCTCGGAGCTGATAACGCGGTAACCGGGGTCAGGTGAGACTGAAAATCTGATCCCAAGGCAGGTAGTAAATATTAGCAATAACCATCAATACCAAAGAAACATAAGTGGCACTCATCCCAGAGCGACGCCAGCGAATTTCGCGATGGCGTAAACCATAATAATGCAGCAGGCGGCCGACTATCAGCATTAATCCACAAAGGTGGATCATCCACGTCAGTGCACCATTCATCTCCATCATAATGAGCAAAATTACAGCAATAGGAATATATTCTACGGCATTACCATGCACGCGGATGGCGGTTTGTAACTCATAAAAACCGCCGTCGCCATAAGCTACCCGGTACTGGTTTCTTAATTTCACCACATCAAATGAAAGTTTGATCAATAACAGTGCGCCCAACACGACATAAAGCGAGCTAACCATTTTTAACTCCATTGCCCAACATAGACTGGCTGAATGATGATAACCGCCTACCGGGTTACTGTCGCTAGAAAAATTATGGGAATGTCATTTCTTGAGTTTCAGTTTAGCCTTTGGAAAGAGGGGGTTGTCTGCTCGTGATAGCGACTCCTCCGCATCACTCACGGGTGTGTATGATTCGGGGGAGTTTATGGGGGGCAGGACTTATGCGTCTAGCGCCGCAAGAATTTCAGTGCTGCTGCGAACTCGGGAAATGCGTGGGAATATATGGTTAACCGCAAACTGCTGCATCTCGGCACTTGCCGTGCTGCAGCCATCTTCAGCAATCACTAACTCATAACCCAATTCCCAAGCAGTACGGGCAGTCGATTCGACACCAATATTGGTGGCAATTCCCGCCAGTACCACGGTTTTAATCCCACGGCGGCGCAGCTGCAAATCTAAGTCAGTGCCGTAAAACGCCCCCCACTGGTGTTTGATCACTTTAATATCCTGATCACTCACTGCCAGTTGTTCAGGGAATCTCCACCATGACTCCGGTAAACCGCCCTCAGGGGCAGGGCTAGGCTGATCTACCGGCTGTTTTAGCGCCTCGGCGAAGGAGTCAGACCAGCCTACGCGCACCAAAACGACGGGAGCACCGAGTTGGCGAAATTTATCGGCCAGTCGCGCGTTGATCGCGATGACCTGTTCAGCGCTGTAAGGGCCTTTGGCATAAGGCAAGATCCCCTGTTGCAGATCAATCAGTACCAGTGCAGTCGTTTTTGCATCAAGTTTCATTGTGTCGGGCCTCGGGATCATGAGGTGAGAATAGGGGCGGTTGGCTCAATCTGTTGACCAAGTTGTGCCAGCATATGTTATTGGGCACGTCTTGTGAGGGGGGAAATTTGTTAAATGATGTGTTAAAACATCATTGAAAGGGATTTTGTCGTGCCGGAGCTGTGCGTTCGCTCTTATCTATGCCTCGAATTTCCTTTATAATGACCCCCTTTTTCAACCGCCTTTCATCCAAAATAGCTGTGCCTATATATGACTTTTTTTGGATAAAATAGGGCGTGTAGCGCTTGCAACCATCGATTAGAGAAATTGCAGAAATTTTCTGACGCGCCACTGACTCAAATGTCCTGCGTGTCATCAGCCTGGGTTATCGAAACTTAATCTCTGCGGCCGGTTTTCAATTGAAAGGCATCGGCTGAGTAAAAGGATATTGTATGCGTACTGAGTATTGCGGGCAGTTGAATCTGTCTCATGTGGGCCAAGAAGTGACACTTTGTGGTTGGGTTAATCGTCGCCGTGACCTGGGTGGCCTGATTTTTATTGATATGCGAGATCGCGAAGGCATCGTTCAGGTCTTCTTCGATCCGGACCATAAAGCGGCTTATGAGCAAGCTTCAGAGCTGCGTAACGAATTTTGCATCCAGATCACCGGTACAGTGCGGGCGCGTCCTGATAGCCAAATCAATAAAGATATGTCTACCGGTGAAGTGGAGATTTTTGCTAACGCGCTGAATATCATCAACCGTTCTGAGCCGTTGCCACTGGACTCTAATCAGACCAACAGCGAAGAGCAGCGCCTGAAGTACCGCTATCTGGATTTACGTCGCCCGGAAATGGCTGATCGCCTGAAAACCCGCGCCAAAATCACCAGCTTTGTCCGCCGCTTTATGGACAGCCATGGTTTCCTCGATATTGAAACCCCGATGCTGACTAAAGCGACGCCAGAAGGTGCGCGTGACTATCTGGTGCCAAGTCGCGTCCATAAAGGCAAATTCTATGCTTTGCCACAGTCACCACAGCTGTTTAAGCAGTTGCTGATGATGTCTGGTTTTGACCGCTACTATCAGATCGTAAAATGCTTCCGTGACGAAGATTTACGCGCTGACCGTCAGCCTGAATTTACCCAGATCGATGTTGAAACCTCTTTCATGACCGCCGATCAAGTGCGTGAAGTGATGGAGAAACTGGTGCGAGAACTGTGGCAGGAGACCAAAGGCGTTGATCTGGGTGATTTCCCGGTCATGACCTTTGCCGAAGCCATGCGCCGTTACGGCTCTGATAAGCCTGATCTGCGTAACCCACTGGAGTTGGTGGATGTCGCGGATCTGGTTAAAGAGGTTGAATTTAAAGTCTTCTCCGGCCCGGCGAATGACGCTAAAGGCCGTGTTGCAGCACTGCGTGTTCCTGGCGGCGCACAGGTGACTCGTAAGCAAATTGACGAGTATGGCCAGTTTGTTGGTATCTACGGCGCTAAAGGTTTGGCATGGTTGAAAGTCAACGATCGCGCAGCCGGGATGGAAGGGGTGCAAAGCCCTATCGCCAAGTTCCTCAGTGCTGAAGTTCTGGAGGCGATTCTGACCCGCACTCAGGCAGAAAGCGGCGATATCCTGTTCTTCGGCGCAGATAGCAACAAGATAGTGACTGATGCCATGGGCGCATTGCGTCTGAAAGTGGGCCGTGATCTGCAACTGACCCAGTTGGGTACATGGGCACCACTGTGGGTTGTTGACTTCCCGATGTTTGAAGATGACAGCGAAGGCGGCCTGACGGCGATGCACCATCCGTTTACCGCGCCGAAAGAGATGAGCCCGCAACAGTTGGCGGCAGCACCGACCACCGCAATCGCCAATGCGTACGATATGGTCATCAACGGCTATGAAGTGGGCGGGGGTTCTGTGCGTATTCACCGCACAGAAATGCAGCAACAGGTGTTTGGTATTTTAGGCATCAATGAACATGAACAGCGTGAGAAGTTTGGCTTCCTGCTGGATGCCTTGAAATACGGTACACCACCCCATGCGGGCCTGGCCTTTGGTCTGGATCGCTTAGTGATGCTGCTGACCGGTACTGACAACATCCGTGATGTGATAGCCTTCCCGAAAACCACGGCGGCGGCTTGTCTGATGACTGACGCGCCAAGCTTTGCCAATCCTGCTTCACTGCAAGAGCTATCTATTAGCGTCGTGGCGAAAAAAGGTGCAGCGGAAGAAGAGAATCAGTAATGAATTATATCTACCCAGTAGATTTCGAGTTGCAGGAAGGCGGCAAGCAAGAGAATCCCGATGAGCTTACATCGGTAAGTGATTCGGATGACAAATCTGCTGGGAGCAGATTTGAATGCTGCTTGCAGCGGCCTCGCAGAGGTGAGGCCTATGGACGGGCCGAGTAGCGAGCGCAGCCAACACACCTGCAGTTTGAAAGATGACGGGTATAAACGCCCCGAATCGATTCTGGCGGTTATCTACGCCAGATCCAGCGGTCGGGTGCTGATGTTGCAACGGCGAGATGATCCTGATTTCTGGCAGTCAGTCACTGGCAGTCTGGAAGAGGGGGAGACCCCGTTGCAAACTGCGCAGCGCGAAGTAAAGGAAGAGGTCGGCATTGATATACTGGGTGAAAATCTGGAGCTGTTCGACTGCCAGCGCTGTGTGGAATTTGAACTCTTTGCGCATTTGCGCCGTCGCTATGCACCGGGTGTGACGCGGAATAAAGAGCATTGGTTCTGTCTGGCGCTACCCGAAGAGCGAGATGTGGTGATCACCGAACATCTCGCTTACCAGTGGCTCAATGCGGCGGATGCCGCTGCATTGACCAAATCCTGGAGCAACCAGCAAGCGATTGAAGAGTACGTCTTTTAGGTTATTTTGGAGATACATATGGCAGGTCATAGTAAATGGGCCAACACAAAACACCGCAAAGCGGCGCAGGATGCCAAACGCGGTAAGATTTTTACTAAAATTATCCGCGAGCTGGTGACTGCGGCACGTCTGGGTGGTGGTGATCCCGGTGCAAACCCACGGCTACGTGCGGCTATCGATAAAGCGTTGTCGAATAATATGACACGCGACACCCTGAACCGCGCAATTGCCCGTGGTGTTGGTGGTGACGAAGATAACAACATGGAAACAATCATTTACGAAGGCTATGGACCAGGCGGCACTGCCGTGATGGTTGAGTGTCTGAGTGATAACCGTAACCGTACCGTATCTGAAGTCCGCCATGCATTCACCAAAACCGGTGGTAATCTGGGGACTGATGGTTCCGTTTCTTACCTGTTTACCAAAAAAGGCGTCATCTCTTACGCGCCAGGTTTGGAAGAAGATGCCGTGATGGATGCGGCGTTGGAAGCGGGTGCAGATGATATCGTGGTCTATGACGACGGCGCCATTGACGTGTTCACGCCTTGGGAGTCTCTGGGGGCGGTGAAAGATGCTTTAGATGCCACAGGGTTGGTTGCAGAAGGCGCGGAAGTTGCTTTGATCCCATCAACCAAAGCGGATCTGGATGCCGAAACGGCACCAAAACTGCTGCGTTTGATCGACATGCTGGAAGATTCTGATGATGTACAAGAGGTTTACCATAATGGTGAAATCTCTGATGAAGTTGCAGCAACACTGTAAAGCTGCGTTATCTCATGCTACACATTAGCAATGTCTGTCATCATCGCTGGTCACTCTTAGTGGCCAGCGTTTTTGCAGTGCCACAGAGGCCCTATTAATGTGGTGCTTTTATCCCTCGGTATCACTAAAGTCATATCGTTGAGAAGCAACTGTGCGAACAAGGTAAAAAAATTGGTATGGCGATCGTATTAGGTATCGATCCCGGTTCTCGGGTCACCGGCTATGGCGTCATTCGCCAGGAGGGTCGCCAACTCACTTATTTGGGTAGCGGCTGCATCCGTACTGTGGTTGACGATATGCCAACCCGCCTGAAGTTGATTTATGCCGGCGTGACTGAAATCATCACTCAGTTTCAACCCGATTTTTTTGCTATCGAACAAGTATTTATGGCGAAGAATCCAGATTCGGCCTTAAAGCTGGGGCAAGCGCGTGGGGCGGCCATTGTTGCTGCGGTAAACCTGAATTTGCCGGTTTCTGAATACGCAGCTCGCCAGGTGAAGCAAACCGTCGTAGGAACCGGTGCGGCTGAAAAAAGCCAGGTTCAGCACATGGTGCGTTCACTGTTGAAGCTGCCCGCGAATCCTCAGGCCGATGCGGCCGATGCATTGGCTATCGCCATCACTCACTGCCATCTCAGTCAAAATACCCTTCGATTGGGTAATAATCAGATGACTTTGGCACGTGGCAGGATCCGTTGACCAACGTTTTAATGCGAGTCGGTTAACTGTTATTACGGGCTGGATATCCATCCAGCCTTTTTTATGCTATAAACAGCCAATTATGTTTCTACCCAGAGTAGTTGGAATTGCCGCTAGCATCTATGCAGCTTCAAGTGCAAAGGGGATTATGGGTAAGGAGAGATCCACGTGATAGGCCGCCTCAGAGGTATCATTTTAGAAAAACAGCCACCACTGGTGCTGTTGGAAGCAAACGGTGTTGGCTATGAAGTCCAACTGCCAATGACCTGCTTTTATGAGCTGCCTGAACTGGGGCAGGAAGCCATTATCTTTACCCAATTTATTGTGCGTGAAGATGCCCAACTGCTATACGGCTTCAATGATAAGCAGGAGCGGGCACTGTTTCGCGAACTGATCAAAGTGAACGGCGTCGGGCCAAAATTGGCGTTAGCCATTCTCTCCGGTATGTCAGCGCAGCAGTTTGTGGCAGCGGTTGAGCGCGAAGATATTACTACGCTGGTAAAACTACCAGGTGTTGGTAAGAAGACGGCTGAACGTTTGGTGGTCGAAATGAAAGACCGCTTCAAGGGGCTAAATGGCGACCTGTTCAACAATACCGGCGACATCACCTTACCGGCCTCCTCTTCATCACAACTCTCTGATGCGGATATTGAAGCTGAAGCCGCTTCAGCCTTGGTGGCGTTAGGCTATAAGCCGCAGGAAGCCAGCCGTTTGGTGAGCAAAATCGCTAAACCGGGGGCGGATTGTGAAACCTTGATCCGTGATGCTCTGCGTGCCGCGTTATAAATAGGGGTAAATGATGATTGAAGCCGACCGCCTGATCTCAGCGGGCGTTATCAGTGATGAAGAGAGCATTGATCGGGCCATCCGCCCGAAACTGTTGGCTGAATATGTCGGGCAGCCCCATGTCCGTGAACAAATGGAAATCTTCATTCAAGCGGCCAGGCAGCGCGGTGATGCACTTGACCACTTACTGATATTCGGCCCGCCAGGGTTGGGCAAAACCACTTTGGCGAATATTGTCGCCAATGAGATGGGGGTAAATCTGCGCACCACTTCTGGCCCCGTGCTGGAAAAAGCGGGTGATTTAGCCGCGATGCTGACCAATCTTGAGCCGCACGATGTGCTGTTTATTGATGAAATCCACCGCCTGTCACCGGTCGTCGAAGAGATTCTGTATCCAGCCATGGAAGATTACCAGTTGGATATCATGATTGGCGAAGGCCCAGCTGCCCGCTCAATCAAACTTGATTTACCGCCCTTTACCTTGATTGGTGCCACGACCCGTGCTGGTTCATTGACCTCCCCGTTGCGTGATCGCTTTGGTATTGTGCAGCGCCTTGAGTTTTATCAGGTTGCTGATTTAGAACACATTGTCTCGCGCAGCGCTAGGTGTCTGGGGCTGGAGTTAACCACTGAAGGGGCGCACCAGTTGGCGCGCCGTTCAAGAGGCACGCCACGTATCACCAATCGGCTATTACGCCGCGTGCGGGATTTCGCTGAGGTGCGCGCTGATGGTGCCATTAATGGTGATGTGGCGATGAAAGCACTGGATATGCTGAATGTCGATGCCGAAGGGTTCGACTTTATGGACCGTAAACTCTTACTGGCGGTGATTGATAAGTTTATGGGGGGTCCAGTAGGGCTGGATAACCTGGCGGCAGCTATTGGCGAAGAGCGGGAAACCATTGAGGATGTACTGGAACCTTATCTCATCCAGCAAGGCTTTATTCAGCGTACTCCCCGTGGGCGTATTGCCACTAATCATGCCTACAAACATTTTGGTATCACCCGCGAAGAGTAAGCTACAGCACGAGTTTGCGCAGTTAACCGCCTTAAAGCGGAAAGTAGGACGATAAAAATGGGGCTTATCAAGATAAGCCCTCAGACTGCTGACAAAGTTGATAAGCGGGGAAATGTGCCGAATGGGTCGTAACGGCGTGAGCCGTCGGAGCGCCCATCGGTGCAGTCGCCCCGCCAGTTTCGGAGTGACAAAGTAGGTTTGTCATCAACCTAATAAGCCCTACTTAATCAAAACCACTATCCGCGCGCTTTCTGTGACAAGCTCAGTACAAACATCACAGCGGCACAAAGCACCACTGAAGGCCCGGCGGGTGTGTCATATAAAGCAGAGAAGGTTAAGCCGCCAGTCACGGCAATCACACCAATACCGACTGCAATTCCCGCCATCTGTTCAGGTGTGCGGGCAAAACGACGAGCGGCAGCGGCTGGGATTATCAGCAGTGAAGTGATAATCAGAGCGCCGACAAACTTCATCGATAACCCTATCGTTAGTGCGGTGACCAGCATCAGCAACATCCGAACGCGCTCCAGATTAACTCCATCCACATGAGCCAATTCTGGGCTGACGGTCATTGATAGCAAAGCGCGCCACTGCCAGCACAACACCCCCAAGACCACCATCACCCCAGCAGCAATCAACCAGATATCACTCAATGTGACTGACAGCAGATCGCCAAACAGATAGGCCATCAAATCGACCCGCACATTATGCATCAGGCTAACCACCACCAGACCCAGAGATAATGCGCTGTGAGCCATGATCCCCAGTAGGGTATCGACCGCGAGCTGTGGGCGGCGCTCCAACCACACCAAAATCAGTGCTAGCACCATGGTCATAACAATGACGGCATAAAAAGGATTTACATTGAGCAGCAAACCGAATGCCACACCCAGTAGCGAGGCGTGGGCCAGGGTATCACCAAAATAGGACATCCGCCGCCAGACGACAAAAGAGCCCAATGGGCCAGCGGCTGTCGCCAACAAAACGCCAGCTAACCAGCCTGGCAGCAATAATTCAATCATGCGTCACGACTCCCACTATTTTTCAAAATAATCTTTCCGTGCAAATCGTGGCGATGGTTATGGTGATGGCGATAAACGGCTAACTGCTCGGCACCGCGATTGCCAAACATGGCAATAAATTCAGGATGCGTTGAAACCACTTCCGGCGCGCCGGAGCAGCAAATATGCTGGTTTAGGCACAAGACTTCATCGGTTTTTGCCATCACTAAATGCAAGTCATGGGAGACCATCAGCACGGCGCAGCCCAGCTCCTTGCGTAATTGCTCGATCAAGTCATACAGTGCCAGTTGTCCATTAACATCAACACCTTGCGTCGGTTCATCCAATACTAATAACTGTGGGCGGTTCAGCAATGCGCGCGCCAGCAGCACCCGCTGGTTTTCACCACCGGACAGTTTTTGCATGGGTTGATCCAACAAATGTGCGGCATGTACCCGCTTAAGTGCTGGCAAGATATCGGCCTTTTTGACGCCGGGTTTCAGCCGCATAAAACGGCTGACCGTGAGGGGCAATGTGGCATCCAGATGGAGCTTTTGCGGAACATAACCAATGCGTAGGCCCGGCTGGCGAATCAGTGTACCGCTGGTGGGGGCAACCAATCCCAGCACCACGCGAACCAGTGTCGATTTACCTGCGCCATTTGGCCCAAGCAGGGTCAGGATCCTTCCCGGACGCAGAGAAAGGGAAATATCATTCAGTACCCGCCGAGGACCAAAAGTGACGGATATCTTATTTAGAGTTACCAATGTGGACATTATGATTACGTTTGCAGAACCGGATGGATGTTATAATATTACGCTTTACCCAACAAAACGTCGAGAATTCGTATTATGTTACATAAAAATAAGTGGCTGAAGCGGGCAATGCTAGCTAGCGCAATTTTTATCGCCACTCCATTTAATATTGTCTCAGCTGCGGTCGTTACCTCAGTACGACCATTAGGTTTTATTGCCTCTGCCATTGCTGATGGCGTGTTACCGACTGAGGTTTTATTGCCCGATGGTGCCTCGCCGCACGATTATGCGCTTCGTCCATCAGATGTCCAGCGGTTACGCAGTGCTGAGCTGGTTATTTGGGTCGGCCCTGAAATGGAAGCATTTTTAGCAAAACCTCTGTCGCAACTTGCTGATAAAAAACAGATTGCATTGGCTCAGCTCCCTTCCGTTACACCTTTATTAATGAAAGGTGATGAACATGATGAGCATGAAGGGGAAGAAGCAGGGCATGACCATGATCATGCTAAAGATAATAGTGGCGATGAGCACCACCACGGCGAATACAATATGCATATTTGGTTGTCGCCTACCATAGCAAAACAATCTGCAATCGCGATTCACGACAGATTATTGGAACTTATGCCGCAAAATAAGGACAAACTAGATGCAAACCTGCGCCGATTCGAGGATCAACTAGCGCAAAATGAAAAAAATATTGCTACTATGCTAAAGCCTGCCCAAGGTAAGGGATACTTCGTTTTTCATGATGCCTATGGCTACTTTGAAAAACACTTTGGCTTGAGCCCATTAGGGCATTTTACAGTCAATCCCGAAATACAACCTGGTGCGCAGCGTTTACATCAAATTCGAACACAGTTGGTTGAGCACAAAGCGGTATGCGTTTTTGCTGAGCCACAATTCAGGCCGGCCGTCATTAATGCCGTTGCCAAAGGAACAGACGTCCGTTCAGGTACGTTGGATCCCTTGGGCAGCGGCATAGTATTAGGCAAGGACAGCTATGTGGACTTTCTGTCTCAGTTGTCGAACCAATACGTGAGCTGCCTGAAGCAAGATTAAAAGGATACTCATAAGTGCAGCAGATAGTCCGAACTATCACTCTGGCGTATAACAATCTCCCTCGGCCCCATCGAATTATGTTGGGGTCGTTGACTGTAATGACACTGGCCGTAGCTGTTTGGCGGCCTTTTGTTTATCACCCTGAGCATGAGCCGATCGCCAAGAGCGTGGTATTAGATACCAGCCAAACCCGCATTTTACTACCTGAAGCCAGTGAACCCATCGATCAGCCCACACCTGATGATGAAATTCCGCAAGACGAATTAGATGCCAAAGATGCCAGTGAAACGGGCGTCCATGAGTATGTTGTCTCAACGGGGGATACCCTGAGCAGCATTCTTACCCAGTATGGTATTGATATCTCGGATGTCTCTCTGCTCGCGACCTCAAACCGTGACCTTCGTAATTTGAAAATTGGGCAGCAAATCTCCTGGACCGTCAATGATGCGGGTGATTTGCAACGTCTGACGTGGGAAATGTCTCGCCGTGAAACGCGCACTTATGATCGTGTCGGCAATACATTCAAAGAGACGAAAGAGCTACAGAAGGGAGAGTGGAGCAACAAAGTTCTGACTGGCAGCCTTGATGGCAGCTTTGTGACCAGTGCCAAGAAGGCGGGCTTAACCAGCTCTGAAATTCGTGCGGTAACCAAAGCACTGCAGTGGCAGTTAGATTTCGCGAAACTGCGCAAAGGTGATCAGTTCTCAGTGTTGATGTCACGTGAAATTCTTGATGGCCGCAGTGAGCAGAGCCAGTTGGTCGGGGTTCGTATGCGCTCCGGTGGTAAGGATTACTACGCTATTCGTGCCGATGACGGCAAGTTCTACGATCGTCAGGGCTCTGGTTTGGCCCGTGGTTTTATGCGTTTCCCAACCATGAAACAGTTCCGAATCTCCTCTAATTTTAATCCTCGCCGCCTTAACCCTGTGACTGGGCGTGTTGCGCCGCACAAAGGTGTGGATTTCGCGATGCCAGTAGGAACGCCAGTTCTGGCTGTTGGTGATGGTGAAGTGGTGATTGCAAAACGCAGTGGGGCTGCGGGCAACTATGTCGCTATTCGCCATGGTCGCCAGTACACCACCCGTTATATGCATTTGAAAAAATTGCTGGTTAAGCCGGGTCAGAAAGTTAAGCGTGGCGACCGCATTGCGTTGTCAGGTAACACGGGGCGTTCTACTGGCCCGCATCTGCACTATGAATTCTGGATGAACCAGCAAGCCGTTAATCCATTAACAGCCAAATTGCCGCGTTCGGAAGGCTTAAGCGGTAAAGATCGCAGTGAATATCTGGCTATCGCCAAGCAGGTTATTCCACAACTGCAATTAGATTAACTGTTATCCGGTAGCCACGTTCTACCGGAGCGTTTTATACCTGGAGCCATTGGTGTTGCTGGTAACCGCCTCGTCTTGGCGCGGCCCATGGATGGGGCGAGTAACGAGCGTCACTAATCCCCTGCAACTTCAAGGATCAAGGGTATGTTATTATTAGCCCACTGCCAATTCCAAGAGTTCCTCCATGCATAAAGAGAAAAACGACGCCGCTGGCTTTATCCCAGTATTTAAAAAATCTTTCCTACACCCGCGATTTTGGGGCGTTTGGTTGGGAGCCGGAGCCATGGCGGCGATGGCTTATGTCCCGCCGAAATTCCGTGATCCACTGCTGGCGGGTATTGGCCGTCTTGCAGGGAAGTTCGCTAAGAGCGGCCGTCGTCGTGCCCGCATAAATCTGCTTTATTGCATGCCTGAACTGTCAGAAGCTGAACGCGAACATATCATTGATCAGATGTTTGCCACTGCGGCACAGCCGCTGATGATGATGGCTGAACTCTGTTTTCGCGATCCGAAAAAAGTACTGTCTCGCGTTCATTGGCACGGATTGGATATCCTGGACGAACTGCAACGGCAGGAGCGTAACGTTATTCTGTTGGTGCCTCATGCCTGGTCAATTGATATTCCGGCCATGCTGTTGGCCGAGCAGGGCAAACCGGTTGCAGGCATGTTCCATCATCAGCGCAATCCGCTGGTGGACTATTTATGGAACAGTGCGCGCTTGCGGTTTGGTGGGCGCATTCATGCGCGAGAAAGTGGTATCAAGCCCTTTATCAGCTCAGTACGTCAGGGATTCTGGGGCTACTATCTGCCCGATGAGGACTACGGCCCTGAGCAAAGCGAATTTGTCGATTTCTTCGCCACCTATAAAGCAACATTGCCAGCGGTTGGGCGGTTGATGAAAGTCTGCCGTGCGGCGATTGTGCCGATGTTCCCAGTGTATAATTATCGTGAACATCGCCTTGATATTTATATTCGTCCACCAATGGATGACCTGGCAGATGCTGATGATGCTTATATCGCCCGTCGGATGAATGAAGAAGTTGAGTTGCTGGTTAAACCCAATCCCGAGCAGTACACCTGGATCCTTAAGCTGCTGAAAACCCGTAAAGAAGGCGAGATTGAACCCTATGTGCGCAAGGATCTTTAACGCCAGTTTCTCGGGGTTTAACCCTTAAGATTGAACATAAAAAGCCCGCTATTTAGTAGCGGGCTTTTTGCTAATTAAAACTTAAAACTAATTATTCAACACGAATGATACGGCTGGTATTGGTGGTCCCAATCGTCCCCATCACATCACCTTGCGTCACGATCACCAGATCGCCAGAAACCAGGAAGCCTTTATCTTTCAATCGATTAACGGCTTCTGTGGCCGCAAGAACACCATCAGTGTGAGTATCGCAATAGACCGGGGTGACACCACGGTAGATAGCCGTCAGGTTCAAGGTATGGTCATGGCGTGACATCGCAAAGATGGGTAAACCGGAGCTGATACGGGACATCATCAGCGCGGTGCGGCCTGATTCGGTCATGGCGATAATCGCCGTAATCCCTTTCAGATGGTTTGCCGCATACATGGTCGACATCGCAATGGCCTCTTCGACATTGTCGAATTGCACATCAAGGCGGTGCTTAGAGACATTAATGCTGGGGATTTTTTCTGCGCCCAGACAAACTCGCGCCATTGCAGCCACAGTCTCTGCCGGATACTGACCGGCTGCGGTTTCTGCCGACAACATCACGGCGTCGGTGCCATCCAGTACCGCGTTTGCCACGTCCATGACTTCTGCACGAGTTGGCATTGGGTTGGTAATCATCGACTCCATCATCTGAGTCGCGGTGATCACCGCACGGTTAAGCTGACGAGCGCGGCGGATTAGTTTTTTCTGGATACCGACTAATTCAGGGTCACCAATTTCCACACCCAAGTCACCACGAGCCACCATCACCACATCAGAAGCGAGGATAATGTCATCCATAGCTTCATCTGTTGCTACGGCTTCAGCACGCTCAACTTTGGCCACGATTTGCGCATTGCAACCTGCATCACGAGCCAGACGACGAGCATAGTGTAAATCTTCGCCAGTCCGCGGGAAGGAGACTGCCAGGAAATCTACGCCAATTTTAGCGGCGGTAACAATATCGGCTTTATCTTTTTCAGTCAGCGCTTCTGCTGACAGGCCGCCACCGAGTTTATTAATGCCTTTATTATTGGATAGTGGGCCGCCGACAGTGACTTCGGTGAAGACTTTCATGCCCTGTACTTCAATCACTTTCAACTGTACCCGGCCATCATCCAGCAGCAGGATATCACCAGGGACGACATCAGCGGGCAAGCCCTTATAATCGATACCGACTTTATCTTTATCGCCTTCGCCTTTAGCCATGTTGGCATCAAGCAGGAATTTATCGTGCACATTCAGGAAAACTTTGCCTTCCCTAAAAGTAGATACCCGGATTTTAGGACCTTGTAAATCGCCAAGAATAGCCACATGGCGCCCCAGTCGAGCAGCGATTTCACGGACTTTATTTGCCCGCAACTCATGATCTTCGGCGCTACCATGGGAAAAATTCAGGCGGACTACGTTAGCACCAGCAGCAATAATCTTTTCCAGATTATTGTCGCGGTCAGTAGCCGGCCCCAGTGTAGTAACAATCTTGGTCCTTCTGAGCCGTCTGGACATCTCTTACTCCGTTGACTGATGAAGCATGGTGTTGTTAAAACAGCGGATAATAATCCGAGAGTAACATGTAACTAAGCTACAAATTTTACGACGAAACTTTTTCATGTTTTATGACAAAATCATGTTATGCATGTTATCCGCTTGCGGATGTAGAGCACTTTTACCTCTATTCACCGCTGTTGACGCGCGGTAAACCTTTATCAAAACGAGACTCTTTCAATGCATCTTTAACGCGTTTCAGGTTATCCCTGAACTTTGCCCCGCGGCGTAGGGTAAAACCAGTCGCCAGGACATCAATTAATGTCAGTTGAGCAATACGGGACACCATCGGCATGTACATATCGGTGTCTTCCGGCACATCTAGCAGCAGTGGTAATGTCGCTTCATTTGCCAGTGGTGTATCGCGCGAGGTAATGGCAATCACGGTGGCATCGTTTTCACGGGCTAAGTGAGCTAACTCAACCAGGCTTTTTGTGCGGCCGGTATGGGATATTAATACCACCACATCGCCCTCACTGGAATTCATGCAGCTCATACGTTGCATCACGATATCATCAAAATAAATTACCGGGATGTTGAAGCGGAAAAATTTATTCATCGCATCATGGGCGACGGCAGCAGATGCACCAAGGCCAAAGAACGAAATTTTCTTTGCCTGCGTCAATAGATCCACGGCCCGATTGATAGCGGCAATGTCTAAATTGTTTTTCACCATATCCAGACTGGCCATGGTTGATTCGAAAATTTTACCGGTGTAAGCGGCTACACTATCATCTTCTTCAACATTTCGGTTCACATAAGGTGTGCCATTAGCCAGACTTTGTGCCAAATGAAGTTTAAAATCAGGGAAACCTTTGGTATCCAGTCGACGGCAAAAACGGTTTACCGTGGGTTCGCTGACGTTCGCCATTTTGGCGAGGGTGGCGATACTTGAATGGATAGCTGTTTGCGGGGAGGCAAGGATCACCTCGGCGACTTTCCTTTCAGATTTGCTCAGGAGGTCCAGATTATTTTGGATATTTTCCAGCGTATTCATATAACGAGAGTCACCCATGGGTTTTACCGATTTCATTTAAAGGAGAAATCTATGTCGGTTTAATGAAAATATACTACGAGCTGGGACCCGTTGGCAGTGGCATCTGGTAGGAAGTGAAGCTTTTTCACCAGAATATGACCTGTGTCTAATTTTCATAATGGTAAATGGTTGTCAAAAACGTCATAAAATTACATTTTTAAGTTGTGCGGCCTGATTTGACGCGGCTTGCCGCCTGAATGGATGTTTTTTGACCTTTTTTGACTCACTTTTATCTGGGTTTACTGGCTATAGCCAAAGAGAGTACATTAGTAATGTAAGAAAATTACAAATATCCTGCAACGAGGAGAATAACATGGCGGTAACTAATACAGGCCAAGCAGCCCAGGCGTGTGATCTGGTGATTTTCGGCGCTAAGGGAGACTTGGCTCGCCGGAAACTGCTGCCTTCCCTTTACCAATTAGAGAAAGCGGGTCACATCCACCCTGATACTCGGATCATCGGCGTAGGCCGTGCCGATTGGGATAAAGACGCGTACACAGCCGTGGTAAAGGAAGCCCTCGATACCTTTATGAAAGAGGCATTGGACGATGAATTGTGGCAAAAGCTCAGTTCACGTCTCGATTTCTGTAATTTAGATGTCAATGACAGCAAGCATTTCACCAAATTGGGCAAAATGCTGGATCAAAAAAATCGCATAACTATTAACTACTTCGCGATGCCGCCGAGCACTTTTGGTGCGGTTTGCAAAGGGTTAGGTGAGGCGGGGCTGAATAAAGAGCCAAGCCGGGTGGTGATGGAGAAACCTCTGGGGACGGATTTGGCCTCTTCTCGGGTGATTAACGATCAGGTCGCTGAATATTTTAACGAGTGTCAGGTCTATCGCATCGACCACTATTTGGGCAAAGAGACGGTGCTGAATCTGTTGGCACTGCGGTTTGCTAACTCGCTGTTTGCCTCTAACTGGGATAACCGCACCATTGATCACGTGCAGATCACGGTGGCAGAAGAAGTGGGCATTGAAGGGCGCTGGGGCTATTTTGATCAGGCCGGTCAGATGCGCGACATGATCCAAAACCACTTGCTGCAAATCCTGACCATGATTGCCATGTCACCACCGGCAGACTTGAGCACTGACCGTATCCGTGATGAGAAAGTGAAAGTGCTGCGATCGCTACGCCGTATCGATCACACCAATGTGCGGGAAACGACAGTGCGTGGTCAGTACACGGCAGGTTTTGTGCAGGGTAATAAAGTGCCTGGCTATCTGGAAGAGGAGGGTGCGAATAAGAGCAGCAATACTGAGACGTTCGTCTCTATTCGCGTCGATATTGATGACTGGCGTTGGGCCGGTGTGCCGTTCTATCTGAGAACCGGTAAGCGCCTGCCAAGCAAATGTTCAGAGGTGGTGGTTTACTTCAAAAATCCTGCGCTGAATCTGTTCCGCGAGTCCTATCAGCAACTGCCACAGAACAAGCTAACCATTCGTTTACAACCGGATGAAGGCATCGAAATTGAAGTGCTGAATAAAGTGCCGGGTCTGGAGCATAAGCACCGTCTGCAAACCACCAAACTCGACCTCAGTTTCTCTAAGACGTTTAACGAACAGCACCTTGCTGACGCCTACGAGCGGCTGTTACTGGAGACCATGCGTGGGATTCAGGCGCTGTTTGTTCGCCGTGATGAGGTTGAGGAAGCCTGGAAGTGGGTGGATTCAATCATGGATGCATGGGCGGCGGATAACGAAGCGCCTAAACCTTACCAGTCTGGGACATGGGGGCCGGTAGCATCTGTTGCCATGATCACCCGTGATGGCCGTTCATGGAATGAGTTCGAATAAGTTGATGACTCGACACATCATCAGATGAGATTTTGCTGGTGCGTCACCGTCAGGGAAGCTGGGCGGGCAGCTAGGGGCAGGAGGCCGCGCGCAATAATAAAGAGCCGTTAGCTGGCTCGCATTCTGATTCTTTATGGCAGGCGGAAAGCATCTGTAGGTATTCTGCGTGCCATATTTCAACTGACACCTTCGGGTGAGTACATGCCAATCGGCATAAGTGGAGATAACAACTGATGAAAAGCTGGAAAACGAGCGCAGAACAGATCATGACCGCAGGCCCCGTTGTCCCGGTGATTGTGATTACCAAGCTCGAGCAAGCAGTACCCTTGGCAAAAGCCTTGGTAGCAGGCGGTGTTCGGGTTCTGGAAGTGACGTTGCGCACCCCTTGTGCTGTTGAGGCGATCCGCGCCATTGCCAAAGATGTTCCTGAAGCGATTGTGGGTGCCGGCACCGTGCTTAATCCGCAACAATTGGCTGATGTGGTGGAAGCGGGCGCACAGTTTGCTATTAGCCCTGGGTTGACTGATGAATTACTTAAAGCTGCAACTGAAGGCTCCATCCCGTTGATTCCAGGGATCAGTACTGTTTCTGAGCTGATGCTGGGCATGAGCTATGGTCTGCGTGAGTTTAAATTCTTCCCAGCTGAAGCGAACGGCGGTGTTAAAGCACTGCAAGCCATCGGCGGCCCATTCTCACAAGTGCGTTTCTGCCCAACTGGCGGGATCACACCTAACAACTACCGCGATTATCTGGCGCTGAAAAGCGTATTGTGTATTGGCGGTTCATGGTTGGTTCCGGCGGATGCGCTGGAAAAAGGTGACTATGCGCGCATTACTGAATTAGCGAAACAAGCTGTTGCGGGTGCGACTGCATAAGTTGTTCTAACTCCCTGAACTGACGAGAGAATCCCAGCATTCGTGCTAAATATAAAACCTCTGCCATGCAGGGGTTTTGTTTTTTTGAAATCACTAACTTATTATTTTTAAATCTCTTTTTTTAAACTATTTGCTAAATTGATGGTTTGCTTTATAAAATTGATTGTGGTAAAAATACTATAGTTAATTATTCCAACTTTATGAGGGTTTTAGGCGTATCGCACTAAGTTTGGCTAGTAAGTAGGTGGCTAAAGCGGGTGTGGCTAAAAAAAAGAGATATATTATGATTAAAACTAATGGAATTACTTTCAAACCTTCTACCTGCCAACTCTTCCTGTCTGCCATTCTGGCCAGTGAACATCACTGGTGCAGCGAGCTGTAGCGTCTCTCCTCTTCCGTTTTAAGTCAATTTTCGAAAAAAATTATACGCCAAGTGAGTTTCTATTTCTTACGGCCTGCGCACACCTATACCTTGTGAATAGGGTGCCGAGTGAGGATAACCGTAATAAATAGACCTTAGCGTGCGTTGATGCGTGTTAGGAGAAGAAAGATGATTTATTGGATATTTTTGGGGTTAGCCATTGTTGCTGAGATCATTGGCACTTTATCAATGAAATACGCCAGTGTCAGCGGTGAGATGACCGGGCATATCGTGATGTATTTTATGATAACCGGCTCCTATATTTTGCTGGCGCTGGCGGTGAAGAAAGTCGCGTTAGGGGTGGCTTATGCTCTGTGGGAAGGGATTGGTATCCTGATTATTACTGTTTTCAGTGTGTTGTGGTTTGATGAAAGCTTATCGCCACTGAAAATTGCCGGTTTAGTGACTTTGATCGGCGGCATAATGTTAGTGAAATCAGGAACTCGTAAGCCAAAGAAACCAAACAGTCCGAGCCGAAATTCGGGTGAGCATCATGCAACAGCTTGAGTTTTACCATATTGCCTTTCTGATTCTGGCGGTCATTTTGGAAATCATCGCCAATATTTTGCTGAAGATGTCAGATGGTTTTCGCCGTGTATGGTTGGGCATCTTATCATTGCTGTCGGTGTTAGGGGCATTTAGCGCCCTGGCGCAGGCCGTCAAAGGTATAGAGTTATCAGTAGCTTATGCTTTATGGGGCGGCTTTGGTATTGCAGCAACCGTAGCGGCGGGCTGGATTTTGTTTAACCAGCGCTTGAACTATAAGGGTTGGATTGGCTTGATTTTTCTGCTGGCTGGGATGGTGATGATTAAGCTGTCCTAATATACCCTTCGTACTTGAAGTTGCAGGGGTGTTCGCTGCGCACACGAACCCGAATCACTTACTTGTGTAAGCTCATCGGGATTCGCTTGCTGGCTGCCTACCTGCAACGCCAATTACTTGGGGTATAATCTGTATTGATACCTGCTCGCTACGCGCAGCAAACTAGATTGCCGCAATAATTTTGATCTCAACTTTATACTTCGGATTCATCAGCTTGGATTCGATGGTACAGCGCACTGGCGCATGGCCATCGACCACCCAGGCATCCCACGCCGCATTCATCGCCGCGAAGTCAGCTTTATCAGCCAAAAAGATGGTGGCATCCAAAATACGGCTTTTATCTGAACCGAGCTGATTTAGCATGATATCAATCGCCGCCAGAGTGTTAGCGGTCTGCGCGGTGGCGTCGGCATCCAGGTTTTCCGGCACACTGGTGTAGTAAATGGTGTCGTTATGAATCACCGCATCGGACCAACGTTTTGCTGGATTAATTCGCTCAATACTCATTTTCACTCCCTTATGTGGATCTCAATGTCAGTTATTGGCATAAGGGTAGCATAGCTGATGGCGAGAATGTGTAGTCGCGAGGCGATAGGCTTGGCATAATCACCGCTGATTTCGCCCGGAAGAGACAGTGTGATAGACGATTTTGCAACAGATGGCGCACTGGCGCAGGCCATTACAGGTTTTAACCCCCGAGAGTCCCAGCGCCAGATGGCTGCGGCCATCAGTGAATCCATTGATGGCAAACAGCAATTGGTGGTTGAGGCGGGCACGGGTACTGGCAAAACATTTGCCTATTTGGCACCGGCACTGCGGGCTGATTGCAAAGTGATCATCTCTACCGGCTCCAAAGCGTTGCAGGATCAGCTCTATTCCCGTGATCTACCCACCGTGGCAACCGCCTTGAAATATAAAGGGAAATTGGCCTTATTGAAAGGGCGATCAAACTACCTCTGTCTGGAGCGCCTTGAACAGCAATCATTGGCGGGGGGCGAGTTGGCGGGTGAAACACTGGTCGATTTGGTTCGCCTGCGCGGCTGGTCAACGGAAACGATTGACGGCGATATCAGCACTTGTGGTCAGGTCGCTGAGGACAGTTTTGTCTGGCCGCTGGTCACTAGTACCAATGATAACTGTCTGGGCAGTGATTGCCCGTTGTACAAAGAGTGTTTTGTGGTGAAAGCCCGCCGCAAGGCGATGGATGCGGATGTGGTGGTGGTTAACCATCATCTGTTTCTGGCTGACATGGTGGTCAAAGAGAGCGGCTTTGCTGAATTGATCCCCACCGCAGATGTCATGATCTTCGATGAAGCCCATCAGATCCCAGATATTGCCAGCCAATATTTCGGCCAGCAGCTCACCAGCAGACAGCTGATGGATCTGGCGAAAGACATCATCATTGCTTATCGCACCGAAGTGCGGGACTCTGCGCAATTGCAGAAAAGTGCTGATCGCCTGTCACAAAGTACCCAAGATTTTCGCTTAGTTCTGGGTGACCCAGGTTATCGCGGTAATTTACGTGATGTGATGGAGCAGCCTGCTATCCAGCGGGCGCTGCTGTTACTCGATGATGCGCTAGAGCTATGTTATGACGTGATGAAACTGTCGCTAGGGCGTTCAGCCATGTTAGATGCCGCCTTTGAGCGCGCCACTGTCTATCGTAACCGCCTAAAGCGCTTAAAAGAGGTCACCACACCCGGTTACAGCTACTGGTATGAGTGTAATTCACGCCACTTTATTTTGGCGCTGACACCACTTTCGGTCTCCGACCGCTTTCGTGAGTTGATCGAAGAGAAACCGGGAACCTGGATTTTCACCTCCGCCACGCTATCCGTTAACGACCAATTATCTCATTTCACCGCTCGGCTAGGGCTGACGAACGCCAAAACTTTGCTGTTGCCCAGCCCATTTGATTATGCCAATCAAGCCTTGCTCTGTGTGCCGCGCAATCTGCCCTCCGCTAATGAGCCGGGGGCGGCCCGCAAACTGGCGGTGATGCTAAAACCCTTAATTGACGCCAATAAAGGGCGCTGTTTCTTCCTCTGTACCTCGCACCAGATGATGCGCGGGCTGGCGGAGGAATTTCGCGCCAGCATGACATTGCCGGTTTTGGTGCAAGGCGAAACCAGCAAAGGGCAACTACTGGCGCAGTTTGTGGCGGCGGGCAACGCGCTGCTCGTCGCAACCAGCAGTTTCTGGGAAGGGGTGGATGTACGCGGCGATGCATTATCTTGCGTTATCATCGACAAACTGCCATTCACCTCACCGGATGATCCGTTGCTGAAAGCGCGGATTGAGGATTGCCGTCTACGCGGGGGGGACCCCTTTAATGATGTGCAACTGCCCGATGCTGTTATTACCTTGAAACAGGGCGTGGGGCGATTGATTCGCGATATTGATGATCGTGGTGTGCTGGTTATCTGTGATAATCGTTTGGTGATGCGCCCTTATGGCGCAATGTTCCTTAATAGCCTGCCACCGGCACCCCGCACCCGCTCACTGGCGAAAGCCATCGCTTTTCTCAAACAGCGCGATTAAAGGAAAAGCGAGCAGGGGTGTGCTATGATGCGCGCCCTGTGTTGAATTGATACTCTTTTCCTGCCGAGGTTGGCATGTCCACGCGAATTTTAGCGATCGATACCGCAACAGAAGCTTGTTCTGTCGCACTCTGGAATAACGGCGAAGTCCAGGCACTGTTTGAGCTTTGCCCACGGGAACACACCCAACGTATTTTGCCGATGGTGCAGCAAGTGTTGGCTGAATCGGGCTTATCACTTGGGCAGCTTGATGCGTTGGCCTTTGGTCGTGGTCCCGGTAGTTTTACGGGTGTGCGCATTGGCATCGGCATTGGTCAAGGGCTGGCACTGGGTGCTGATTTGCCGATGATTGGTGTCTCCACGCTACAAACCATGGCCCAGGGCGCATTTCGTCTGACGGCGGCGTCGCGAGTATTGGCCGCGATAGATGCCCGCATGGGCGAAGTCTATTGGGGTGAGTTTGAGCGAAATGCCGAAGGGGATTGGCTGGGTGAAGCGACTGAAGCGGTGATGACACCCGAACAGACGTTGGCTCGCGCTCAAACGCTGAGTGGCCGTTGGGCCACGGTCGGCACTGGCTGGCAAACTTACCCTGAACTGATTGGCGGCAGCAATGTGCAACTCACCGACGGCCAAATGCTGTTGCCGCAAGCCGAAGATATGCTGCCTTTGGCGCTCTCATTGTGGGCTAGCGGGCAAGCTGTCAGTGTGGAAAATGCCGAGCCGGTCTATCTGCGCAATGAAGTCACCTGGAAGAAACTGCCGGGCCGTTAGAATGAGTACCCAATAGATTTCAAAATGCAGGAAGGCGGCAAGGGCGATAATCCCAATGAGCTTACATCAATAAGTGATTCGGGTTATTGCGCGCAGCTAACACCGCTGTAATGTGAAAGATCAGGGTATAGAAACTTGTTATTAAAATTAGAGTCTAAAATATTAGGACAACTAATGATAATAAGGAGTAACAGACTATGACGATTAAAACGTCAGTAGCTCAATCGACAAAACATAAAAACCGTAAATGGATGTTGGGTTGGCTGGGTTTGGGTGTTTTGTTACTTTCCGGTTGCGTGACGATCCCACCTGCGATTCAGGGCACGACAGCAACGCCGCAGCAAAATCTCAATTTGGTCAGAACCTCACCGCAGGCATTTATCGGTCAGGAGGCGCGTTTCGGCGGCACAGTGGTTAATGTGGCCAATGAACCGCATCGCACCCGTCTTGAGATTGCCACTGTCCCATTGGATTCCGGTGCCAGACCTATATTAGGCGAACCCTCACAGGGGCGAATAATTGCCTATGTGAATGGTTTCCTTGAGCCTGCTGATTTTCGTGGGCACCTTGTCACCGTCGTCGGGCCGATCACTGGCGTTGAAGCCGGTAAAATTGGTATGACGCCATATAATTTCGTGGTGATGAATGCTACGGGCTACAAGCGCTGGCATCTTGAACAGCAAGTGATGTTACCACCAACAATGGGGCCATGGGGGTATCGGCACCCTGAAATGTGGGGGCCGGGATGGGGTTGGTATGGCCCTGGGCCTGCACCGATACAAACGATCGTCACTGAGTAAGCTGTTGTTGTAGTAAGTCGGTCCATCATTAAGAAAGGCGCTAAATTTAGCGCCTTTCTTGTGTCTATTTTACAGTGATTAAGCTACAAAAGATTATATAATCAAACAGTTACCATATTTAGCACTATTATCAAATGATAACGTTTTGATTTTGTTATATTTTATTGGGCGGCATTGGCCGCCTTGACTATTTATGGGATCTCGGTATCAGAAAATAGTGATGTATCTCCCAACCTTAAAATTGTTTAAAAGCAAACTGGTACGCTGAGTTAAAATATTGTTAAAGTTCTGGTGTGAATTTGCGTCTTTTCTTCGTGACCAATAACAATTTCAGGAGTGCTACCTTGGAAAAAGTATGGCTAAAGCATTATCCGGCAGATGTCCCCGCAGAGATAGACCCGGATCGCTACTCTTCTTTGGTGGAAATGTTTGAGAACGCGGCGTTGCGTTATGCGGATCAACCTGCGTTTATCAATATGGGCGAGGTGATGACTTTCCGTAAGTTGGAAGAGCGTAGCCGTGCTTTCGCCGCTTATTTACAGCAAGGTTTGGGGCTGCAAAAAGGTGACCGGGTTGCATTAATGATGCCCAATCTGCTGCAATACCCTATTGCTTTGTTTGGTATTCTACGTGCAGGTATGGTGGTGGTGAATGTTAACCCGCTATACACCCCAAGAGAGTTGGAGCATCAACTTAATGATAGCGGCGCTGCGGCGATCGTTATTGTTTCCAACTTTGCCCACACGTTGGAAAAAGTGGTCTTTAAAACTCAAGTTAAACACGTCATTTTAACCCGCATGGGCGATCAACTGTCGGCGGCTAAAGGGACGCTGGTGAATTTCGTGGTGAAATACATCAAGCGACTGGTGCCGAAATACTATTTACCTGATGCCATTTCGTTCCGCACGGCGCTGCAAAAAGGTCGCCGTCTGCAATATGTTAAGCCGGATGTGATTAATACGGATATGGCTTTCTTGCAGTATACCGGCGGCACGACGGGGGTGGCGAAAGGGGCGATGTTGACCCACCGTAATATGCAGTCGAACCTGGAACAGGCGAAAGCCGCCTACGCACCACTGCTGCAACCTGGCCATGAATTGGTGGTCACGGCGCTGCCGCTCTATCACATCTTTGCTTTAACCATGAACTGCCTGCTGTTTATTGAGTTGGGTGGGCGCAGCTTATTGATCACCAATCCGCGCGATATTCCCGGCATGGTTAAAGAGTTAAGTCATTACCCATTCACGGCGATGACGGGGGTGAATACATTATTTAATGCGTTGTTAAATAACGAAGAATTTACCAAGTTGGATTTCTCTACATTGCGGCTGTCCGTCGGTGGAGGGATGCCCGTACAGCAGGCCGTGGCTGAACGTTGGGAAAAACTCACCGGTAAACACTTGCTGGAAGGCTATGGTCTGACTGAGTGTTCGCCGTTAGTGACCGGTAACCCTTATGACTTGAAACATTACAGTGGCAGCATTGGCCTGCCGGTGCCGTCAACGGATGTTCGGCTGCTGGATGATGAGGGCCATGATGTTGCATTTGGTGAGCCGGGTGAACTATGGGTGCGTGGCCCACAAGTTATGTTAGGCTATTGGCAACGGCCAGAAGCCACGGATGAAGTGCTAAAAGAGGGCTGGTTGGCAACCGGTGATATCGCGACCCTCGATGAACAAGGCTTTTTGCGCATTGTTGATCGTAAAAAAGATATGATTCTGGTGTCAGGTTTTAATGTCTACCCCAATGAGATTGAAGATGTGGTCGCGTTACATCCGAAAGTACTCGAGTCTGCCGTCATTGGGGTGCCTAATGGGGTTGCTGGCGAGGCGGTAAAAGTGTTCATCGTGAAAAAAGATGCCACCTTGACACAGGAAGAGCTGCTAACCCATTGCCGCCGCTACCTTACAGGGTATAAAGTACCGAAAATAGTAGAGTTCCGTGACGAATTGCCGAAATCCAATGTCGGCAAAATTTTACGTAGGGAATTGCGTGATGAGCTTGTTACTAATAAGGCTAGCGATCAAGACGCAGCTTAACGTAACGGCATCTCCCAATCATAATCAACAACGCCGGTCATCACCGGCGTTGTTGTGTTTGCCATAGACTATATCCGCCCTTGCAAGATGGCGGGTGTAACGACCAAGAGAATGACGTTTTGAATTATCAGTTGATCACCACCAATGATGCGTTGCAGCAGGTCTGCGAACAAGCCCGGAAACATGCTCATGTCGCGCTGGATACTGAGTTTGTCAGAACACGCACTTACTATCCGCAGTTGGGCCTGATTCAACTGTATGACGGTGAACAACTTTCACTGATTGACCCCTTGCCGATTACTGAGTGGCAACCCTTTCGCGAGCTGCTGCAAGATTTGGATGTCGTGAAATACTTACATGCTGGCAGCGAAGATCTGGAGGTATTTTTAAATGCCTTTGACCGAATGCCGACGCCGATGATTGATACGCAAGTACTGGCCGCATTTTCGGGACGTTCGCTATCTTGTGGCTTTGCTATGCTGGTCAATGAGTTTGAAGGTGTTGAGTTAGATAAAAGTGAATCTCGTACCGATTGGATAGCCCGCCCATTAAGCGAAAAACAGTGTGATTACGCGGCTGCTGATGTGTTTTACCTGTTACCGCTAGCGACTAAATTAGTTGAAGCTACCGAAGCCGCCGGGCGCATGGATGCGGCTAAAGATGAGTGTCAGCTATTGTGTCGTCGTCGTAGTGAAACACTGGAGCCAGAGCTAGCCTACCGTGAAATTACCAATGCCTGGCAGTTGCGAGGGCGTCAGTTGGCATGTTTACAGAAACTGGCAGCATGGCGTTTGCGCCAGGCACGTGAGCGCGATCTGGCGGTGAACTTCGTGGTGCGGGAAGAGAATCTCTGGCAAGTGGCCCGTTATCAGCCCACTTCGCTAGGTGAGCTGGACTCTCTGGGGCTGAGTGGGCAGGAGATCCGCTATCACGGCCGTACCTTATTGGCGCTGGTCGCTGAGGGTAATGCAGTACCTGAAGACCAACTTCCGCCACCGGTCGCTAACCTGATTGACCAGCCCGGCTACAAGAGAGTCTTTAAAGACATTAAAGCGCTAATTCTGTCGGTCAGTGAGCGCTCTGGCCTAAGTAGCGAATTACTGGCATCACGCCGTCAAATAAACCAACTACTCAGTTGGCACTGGAAATTGAAATTATCAGATACTCAGCCTGAATTATTAAGTGGTTGGCGTGGCGATCTGTTATCTACGGAATTGACCGAGATTTTACAGCAGTATTAATGATATTCAGGGTGGGGGAGACTTCACTCTGGTTATTTCAGTTTTTAATTCATCAGAACTTTATGAACAACTGAAATAGAGATTAAGAATTTTCTTGTTTTGGCGGGAGTGTCTATTTAATCGCGGTGAGATGGCTGGGTGTATATACAGTTAATAGGATGGCCATCCGCTATAAATAAATAGCACTGTAAATAAACACCCCTGTAAATGAATACAGGGGTTAGTTATTGCGAAGAAATCATTTAGGTGTTTCTTCCGTTTCCGGTAATGTCACGTTAAGTTCAAGCACCGAAATATCATCGCCTTTCTGCTCAAATTGCACATGCAGCATTTCAGGTTCGATCTGGATATATTTACAAATAACCGCCAAAATATCGCGTTTTAAGTCAGGCAAATAGTGGGGCGCACTGTCCCCACGACGACGTTCAGCGACGATAATTTGCAGCCGTTCCTTGGCTATATTGGCTGTCGGTTTTTTGCGGGACAGAAAGAAGTCTAACAAAGCCATGGTTTATCCCCCAAAAAGGCGTTTCAGGAAGCCCTTCTTCTCTTCTTCAATGAAGCGGAAGGGGCGTTCTTCTCCTAGCAGACGGTCAACGGTATCGTCATAAGCTTTACCAGCATCTGACTCTTTGTCCAGGATCACAGGCTCGCCTTGGTTCGAGGCACGCAGTACTGACTGGTCTTCTGGTATAACGCCAACCAATGGGATCCTCAGAATATCGAGGACATCTTCCATGCTAAGCATATCGCCGCGATTAACCCGCCCTGGGTTGTAGCGGGTCAACAGCAGATGTTCTTTAATCGGATCTTGGCCATTTTCAGCACGACGCGACTTAGATGACAATATCCCGAGGATGCGGTCTGAGTCACGAACCGAAGAGACTTCAGGGTTAGTGGTGATGACGGCTTCATCGGCAAAATAGAGTGCCATCAAAGCGCCGCTTTCGATGCCGGCAGGAGAGTCACACACCACGAACTCGAAATTCATTTCGCCAAGATCGTTCAAAATCTTTTCAACACCCTCTTTGGTCAGGGCGTCTTTGTCACGGGTCTGAGAAGCGGGCAGGATATACAGATTATCGGTGCGCTTATCTTTTATTAGTGCCTGGTTCAAAGTGGCATCACCTTGAATGACATTAACAAAATCATAAACGACACGGCGCTCGCATCCCATAATCAAATCTAAATTCCGTAGGCCGATATCGAAATCGATAACCACGGTTTTTTTACCTTTTTGGGCCAAGCCGGTTGCGATAGCCGCGCTTGATGTGGTCTTGCCAACGCCCCCTTTACCCGATGTAACAACAATAATGCGTGCCATGAAATGGATTCCTTGTCAAAAGGGCTTAATTTAAAGGTTGTATAGTTAGTGCGTTATCCAGCAGATGCAGACGTGCGGCCTGACCAAAATAGTCACGCGGGATCTGATCACTCAACCAGTACTGCCCTGCGATAGAGACTAGTTCAGCACCCAGATGCGTGCAAAAAATCTGGCACTGGGCATCACCGGATGCACCTGCTAGCGCACGGCCTCGCATCATTCCATAGATATGAATATTGCCGTCGGCAATTAATTCAGCACCGGCACTGACACTGCTGATAACAATCAAATCGCAATTACGCGCATAAATCTGTTGGCCAGAACGGACTGGCGTATTGATAATTCGAGTCTTGGTCGGAACGTTTTCTGGCGGGCTAATAATCGGCTCGGGTGCCATCTTCTGGCCTTTCCCCTCACTCAGTAACGGTAAGCCTGCTCGTGCTATCGCCCGTTTTTGACGCTCATCTTGACAACCACTGATGCCAACAATACGCAGACCCGCTGAGGTGACAGCCTGTTGGATATCTTTCCAGTTAGCACCGTTAGGTAACGTTGCAACGTTAATCACAACAGGGGCGTTTTTCAGAAAAGCGGGAGCTTGATCCACTTTTTCCTGCAATGCCTGACGGATTACCTCCGGTCGTGAATCATGTAAATGAATGACCGAAAGGGTAAAACTACTGCCTTTTAACTCAATTGGCGATTGTGACATCTATCCTGACTCAGTTTCAGCTACGTTTAATCCCCAGAATATCATTCGGGGGTACAATATTCTGATGTTCCCAAGCATGTTATAGGTAATATAAAAATAAATCTATCCGTATCAAAATATTGAAATCTTAAGGTCAGAATGACAGCAATCAGACAAGAAATTACAGCATAACTTCTGCTTATTCGCTAGCCCTGAACAGTCTATATTTGGCTGATATCACTGCCATTCTAGATTTGTGTATTTTTTCAACAATGAAATTCACTTAGTACGGGTTTTACTGCGCCGATAAAATTCGTTATTTCTATCAAATATGGCGAATTTTTTATCCTGTGGCGTGTTTTTTATAAAATACAGTAATAGCGCATCATTATTATCGGTTTCGTGAAATACTTCTTAGTGCTATTTCGGAAAAGTCTCACTGAGTCATCTGTAAACCCAGATGCCGCGAGAGTGTGGTATAGCTTGGTATGTTATAATTTTCGGCTATCATACCATTTTACTATCGAATTCGACCAATAGAGTCCAGAACATGCTTTGTGCTATTTATAGAAGCCCGAAACGGGATCAGACTTACCTCTATATTGAAAAGAGAGATGATTTTTCGAGAGTGCCAGCTGAGCTGCTCGCCAGTTTTGGCAAACCGCAATTTGCGATGCAACTGGCATTAAACAGCCGTAAAACCTTAGCAACAGTGGATATCGAAAAAGTGAAAAATGCGCTTGTTGATCAGGGCTTTTATCTGCAAGTTCCACCCCCGCCAGAGAGCTTGTTGAAAATGCATTTGGGCGAAAGCAAAGCATCATCCTAATATAAAGGTTTTCACCTTCCTCGCCAGTGAGTTATCTGTCTAGTGAGGAGGGGCTTTTACCTTGATTGAGGCCATAAGCTAAATTGCGGGCAGACTTCAATATTGAGTTGGCGCGATAGTCGCTCTATGCCATAGTCGTTTGACTGCGGTGTTGGGTCTATCAGGATGTAAATTCAGGAGAGGCAGTATGTATCAACATAGAGACTGGCAAGGGGCTTTGCTGGATTTTCCAGTGAGTAAAGTGGTTTGCGTAGGCAGTAACTATGCAGAACATATCAAAGAGATGGGGAGTACAGCCTCAGTTGAACCGGTTCTGTTTATCAAACCTGAAACGGCGTTATGTGATATTCGCCAGCCAGTATCGATCCCCAAAGAGTTCGGTGCAGTACACCACGAAGTCGAATTGGCTGTTTTGATCGGTACGCCGTTAAAGCAAGCCAGCGAAGATAGGGTGGCGCGTGCGATTGCGGGTTATGGTGTGGCGCTGGATTTAACTTTGCGCGAACTACAGGCGGGTCTGAAGAAAGCCGGGCAGCCGTGGGAGAAATCCAAAGCATTTGATGGCTCTTGCCCGATCTCTGGTTTTATTCCTGTGGCTGAGTTTGGCGATGCACAACAGGCTGATTTATCCCTGACTATTAATGATGAAATCCGTCAGCAGGGTAATAGTCGCGATATGATTACCCCCATCATTCCGCTGATAAGTTATATTAGCCGCTTCTTTACCTTGCGGGCTGGCGATATTGTTTTGACGGGCACCCCACAAGGGGTTGGGCCGATGAAGTCGGGCGATATGCTTAAAATAATGCTTAATGGCAAGACCTTGAACACTCGCATAATCTAACCCAATCCCTGCCGCTTATGCCCTTTGGCTGGGCGGCAAGGCTTGCATCTGACCGCTAAAGCGTCTATAACGACCCGCTCATTTATTTATACCGGATACCGATATGTCACAACTTCCTTTTTGGCAACAAAAAACACTCGCTGAGATGTCAGATAGTGAATGGGAATCACTGTGCGACGGTTGCGGCCAATGCTGTCTGAACAAACTGATTGATGAGGACACTGATGAAATCTACTTCACCAATGTGGCCTGCGATCAGCTCAATATTAAAACCTGCCAGTGCCGTAACTATGAGCATCGCTTTGAATTGGAAGAGGATTGCATCAAGTTAACGCGCGAAAATCTGGTCACTTTTGATTGGTTACCGCCAACTTGCGCCTATCGGCTCATCGGCGAAGGGCGTGGCTTACCCCAGTGGCACCCGCTAATCACCCAGTCAAAATCCGCCATGCATGGCGAACGTATCTCAGTACGCCATATTGCGGTTCATGAAAGTGAAGTGATCGACTGGCAAGATCACATTCTGAATAAACCTCAGTGGGCCAGATAACACTTACCTATTGATAGATTAGGTATGGCATACTAACGCCGAAATTTAACTAAGAAACTTAATAAAATGAAATATTCAACGTTAGCCGCTGTCATCATCGGCATCTCCGCGACTTTAGGTAGTGCTTCGCATCAGGCTCTGGCGGGTGGGACTTCATTAATTAACCTTGATTGCCAACTGAAAGAGGGGAGTCATCTTTCCGCGGTGTTGGATGGTCCTAATCAACAATTGACCATTGATAAGTCGGTATTTCAGTTCGTAAAAGTGAATCCGGAAGGTCAGGGTGAGTCATTAATCTTCCAGAAAGCAAGTAGTCAGGATCAAGTTATTGCTTCCCTCAATATCTCTGCATTGCCAATTCGACTGGCTATTGTTGATGGTGAGCAGGCTAACCAGTACATTTGCACACATACCAAAGCTTAATTCGCTTATCATCAGATTGAGATGAGGCTGCCTAAAGGGTGGCCTTTTTTAGTTGTGCGACCTTTTTTATCTGTAAATCTGATTAAACCAATGGATGGATTAGTCCCTAGTTGACGCTAAAGTTACCCACAAAGTTGTAAAGTGAGTCCTCTATCTAGAGAGTTAAATAGCTTGATTGATAACACCGCGATAATTTCTGCTACTGCAATTATTGAGAAGGGGGCGGTGATTGGTGCGAATGTACAAATTGGTCACTTTTGTCACATTGGCGCTCAAGTCACTATTGGTTCTGGCACGGTACTTAAATCACATATTGTCATTAATGGTATTACCGAGCTTGGGTGTGACAATAATATTGGACAATTCTCCTCCATCGGCGAGGTTAATCAGGATCTTAAATATCAGGGTGAACACACTCGGGTTATTATTGGTGATCGCAATTTGATTCAACAAAATGTCAGCATTCATCGCGGCACAATACAAGGGATTGGTATAACGCACATCGGTGATGATAATAATCTGATGAGCCACGTGCATATTGGCCATGACTGCGTAATAGGCAACCACTGTTTATTAGAGTCGAATGTGGGGTTAGCGGGGCATGTTGAGGTCGATGATTTCGCCATTATTGCCGCCGCAAGTGCGGTACATCAGTTTTGTGTCATCGGCACTCATGCGCTAGTCAATACAGGTTCCTGTGTGGTGCAAGACATCCCTCCTTATGTTATTGCTGAAGGTAATCGTGCTGCGCCCGTGGGTGTCAGGGATTTGGCGATGGGGCCTGATTGGCTGGATAGTCGCGACTGGCAAGCGGTTAAAAATGCCTATCAGCTTATTTATCATACCGGTAAGCAGGTGGCGGAGGTGAATATCGAAATTGAACTTCTCGCTCAAGAGTGGCAAATACTGCACGCCTATAAGCCTTTCTTTTCCCGCTCGGCACGGGGCATTATTCGTTAATTAATCGTGGGCGGGTATTTATTAAAACCAATGGCGCCGAGTGGCGCCATTGATAGATAAAGATATGTATGAAAACTATCGGCCAAACAGATCGCGTCTTTTCGGTTTAACGAACTGGCTGATCAGAACCAATACACCAATCACTAAATACCCAGCAAAGATCCCTACCAACCACTGTGGCATTTCTAATGACAGAAATTCCCACTGTTTTACTGAGCAGTCGCCACTGGCAACAAATACCGCAGGTAGCCATTTATCCAATGGTAACCAGGATGGGAAGCTGACAAAGAAATCACAGGTGGTGAAAGGTGAAGGGTGCAGTTGCAGCATGGTGTGAACCCAGGCTAGTTGAACCCCTCGCCATGCGCTGTAGATCCAGATAAAAATAGCCAGATAGCGCAGTGGTGATTTAGGTGCAATCGCACCCAACAACGACGCACCAAGAATGCCGAATAGAGCAGCACGTTCGTAGATACACATTACGCAAGGCTGTAACAACATCACGTGTTGAAAATAGAGCGCAATCAATTCTAGTGCAAGTGCAGTCAGGGCCATTAATAGCCAAGCACCGCGCCCTTTAGAGCAGCGGTTAAGGAATTGCAACATATCTTTATTTTCCATGCAGTAAGCAATTGTACCGGCAGTGTAAACCAAATCATCTTTGCTGCCAGCTACCCAAAGGTAAAATTAGCCAAAAATCAGCGATTTCTCGCGTGTGACAACCTATCACGAGCATAAATTTTACTTTGGGTGAGATATTGGTTTGTTTTGCCAGCTCATAATTCCCCGAAGTCAATCAATGCTCTTCGTGGCGAGGAAAAGTGTAGAACTGGCTGTGACTATTATGCAAGTAATCAGTGTGTGATGCTAACCCCTGCCACGATATGAGGCAAACTTATCCAACCATTTTGTGTCATCCACTCTGTAACTGGGACTAATAAGTATTCAACACCCAGCAGACCGACAACTGTCATCACGATGGTATAGGGCAGAGCCATGTACACCATGCGGCCATACGAAAGGCGAATGAGTGGTGCCAGCGCGGAGGTCAGCAGGAACAGGAACGCGGCCTGACCATTGGGGGTGGCAACCGAGGGGAGGTTAGTCCCGGTATTGATGGCGACCGCCAGGAACTCAAACTGCTTAAGTGAAATAACGCCATGTTCAAACGCGGTACGGGCCTCATTGATATAGACGGTGCCGACAAAGACATTATCCGAAACCGAGGATAGCAAGCCATTAAACAGATAAAACAGTGATAACTGTGCTGATGGTGAGGCTTGCAACACAAACTGTATAATCGGGCTGAATAGACTTTGCTCAATGATGACTGCGACTACCGCGAAAAAGACGGTGAGCAACGCGGCAAACGGCAACGCCTCCTGAAAGGCTTTACCCAAGGCATGTTCATTAGTGATACCACAGAGCGAGGTGGCGAGAATAATCACCGATAACCCGACCAGACCCACTTCGGCGATATGTAGTGCCAACGCCAGTACCAACCAAACACCAATCAGTGCTTGAGTCAGGAGTTTTACCTTCTCCTGCCGGCTGCGTTTTGCGCTGGCTTGCTTGTCGTAATCGGTCAGTACCTGACAAACGCGGTCAGGTAGTTCGGCACCATAACCAAAGAGTTTGAAACGCTCGACCAGCAGGCAGACCAGTAATCCGCAGCACAATACTGGCAGTGTGACGGGTAACATTCGCATGAAGAATTCAGCAAAATTCCAGCCAGCACTTTTGGCGATAATAAGATTTTGTGGCTCACCAACCATGGTCATCACACCGCCCAGTGCAGTGCCTACACCCGCATGCATCATCAGACTGCGTAAAAATGCCCGGAATTGCTCCAGCGTTTTACGATTTTCTTGATTATCGATCCAACTGTCATCGGTAATGTCTTTATCGGTATGATTTGAAGCAACGTGATGATAAATAGTATAAAAACCAACGGATACGCTAATGACTACCGCAATCACGGTTAATGCATCGAGGAAAGCAGAAAGAAAGGCGGAGGCGATACAGAAGGCTAATGAGAGAACTATTTTTGAGCGAATATTCAGTAAAAGTTTAGTAAATACAAACAGTAGCAGTTGCTTCATAAAGTAGATGCCTGCCACCATAAATACCAGCAGTAACAGCACTTCCAGATTGCTGGCAATCTCTTCTGCAACTTGATGCGGGCTAGCCATACCGATGGCAATGGCCTGAATGGCTAATAATCCACCCGGTTGCAGGGGATAACATTTTAGCGCCATTGCCAGCGTAAAGATAAACTCAATCACCAGCATCCAGCCGGCGATAAAGGGGCTGACAAAGAAGAACACCAACGGGTTAATGATAAGAAACCCGACAATGGCCAATTTGTACCAATCCGGTGAGTTGCCGAGAAAATTCTTGAGTACAGCTTGTCTAATGGTCATATCCATTGTGAGTTATGGTCTCCTTAAATAAATTATTATGGCGCTATTGGTATTCAAAGTTACATTTTACTTTACGTCATTCACCTAAAAGCAATGCGTATAGTCTGCCCATCATTACATCTGCGCAATTTTTGCAACTTTATGACTACTTTCAACGTTTGTACGATTCTGGCGCTATATCAGAGTAGAGTCGTCTGGTATGATGAGCGCACTAAATCGCTGATATGTATCGCTACGGAACGTCAAAAATATGGTTATAAAGGCGCAAAGTCCTGCCGGTTTCGCGGAAGAGTATATTATTGAAAGTATTTGGAATAATCGCTTCCCTCCAGGCACTATTTTGCCCGCGGAGCGTGAACTTTCAGAGCTAATTGGAGTGACCCGCACAACATTGCGCGAAGTGCTGCAACGGCTAGCCCGCGATGGCTGGCTCACTATTCAGCATGGTAAACCGACGAAAGTAAACAATTTTTGGGAGACATCCGGTCTCAATATATTGGAGACACTCGCGCGGCTTGACCACGATAGCGTTCCACAATTGATAGATAACTTACTGGCTGTTCGAACTAATATAGCTACTATTTTTGTCCGGACCGCAATCCGCAATCATCCAGAAAAAGCGCAGGAAATTCTGGCGCAAGCTCTGACGGTTGATGATAGCTCAGAGGCCTTTACTGCACTGGATTACGGCATTTTCCGTGGATTGGCTTTCGCTTCAGGCAATCCGATTTATGGGTTGATCCTCAATGGCATGAAAGGGCTCTATACCCGCGTTGGGCGTTACTACTTCTCCAATCCTGAGGCACGTAAGCTGGCACTGACCTTCTACAGCAAGCTGTCGTCACTCTGTGATGAGAAAGCCTATGATCAGGTGTTGGATTGTCTGCGAGCTTACGGTAAAGAGAGCGGGGCTATCTGGCACAGTATGCAAGGCACCATGCCAAGTGATTTGGCGGATGCTCGCCGTTAGGTGTAAGCACAGATAGCAAAGAGTAATAAATCACCGAGCGCTAATGTTATCGCCAAAATTGAGTTGGCAGCGCTAGCGCTTTCTATTATTAAAAAGTTTTAATTTTCATGGAAAACTTCCCCTCATCGCGTTAACCCCCTACTATCTATGACTAATCATGGATATCAGACATTTTCAGGTAGATCCTGAGGCGATGGCCGAGGATATAATGCAGACCCACCCATTATTTACCGCACTCCAGCAGCGGCAACAACAGCGAGATCACCGTTACCTCTGTGGCTTGATGGTCATGCTGGTATTGGCGCTGGTCGTCAGTTTGTGTGCCGGTGATGTTTGGATTTTGCCGACTCAGTGGTTGAGCGACAGCGGGCAACTATTTGTTTGGCAGTTGCGTTTGCCACGCGCATTAGCGGTGATGATGGTTGGCGCGAGCCTTGCCGTATCAGGTGCGGTGATGCAGGCACTGTTCGAAAACCCATTAGCCGAGCCGGGTTTATTGGGGGTTGCCAATGGTGCTGGGGTGGCGCTGGTGATGGCGGTATTACTGGGCCATGGGCTGCTGCCCATCTGGTTTTTAAGTGCTTGCGCTATTGCGGGGGCGCTATTTATGACCGTGCTCCTGCTCGGATTCGCCCGTCGACGATTACTGACCAACGCCCGTCTTCTGCTGGTTGGCGTTGCCTTGGGGATTGTTTGCAGCGCCATTATGACGTGGGCCGTCTACTTCAGCACCAGCTTGGATTTACGCCAATTAATGTATTGGATGATGGGCGGTTTCAGCGGGATTGACTGGCGACAGCAGGGGCTGGTTCTTGCGCTGTTGCCGATTGTCGTCTGGCTCTGTTGCCAGGGGCGAGTGCTCAATTTTATGTCACTGGGTGAACAGCAAGCCAGACAACTGGGTATTCCCCTCCACTTATGGCGGAATTTATTGGTGCTGGCTATTGGTTTGCTGGTCGGTATTAGTGTTGCTTTAGCTGGCGTGATCAGCTTTATTGGTCTTGTTATTCCCCACATCTTACGATTGACCGGTTTAACCGACCAGCGGCGTCTATTAGTGGGTTGTGCTCTGGCGGGGGCGGGGATACTGCTCTTCGCTGATGTTATCGCACGTATCGCTCTATTCTCGGCCGAATTGCCAATTGGTGTAGTCACCGCGACACTCGGCTCGCCACTATTTATCTGGTTGCTGACACGGGTGAAAAGTGTAAAGTGATCTGCCTGTTACCCATTCATACTATTGTCAGTTCATCTGTTTTTCATTGCTGAATAAGGGGCCTTCCTGATGAGTAATCCAATTTATTCCATCCCAGTCAACACCATTGATCATCAATCGGTGCAACTGAAAAAGTATAAAGGTTCGGTTCTGTTAGTGGTTAATGTGGCTTCTCAGTGTGGCCTGACTAAGCAGTATGAAGGGCTGGAAAATCTTTATAAAACCTATCATGGGCAAGGTTTTGAGGTCTTAGGTTTCCCCAGCAATGAGTTTGCCGGGCAGGAACCGGGCAGTGATGAGGAGATCCAGGCTTTTTGCCGCGGGACATTTGGTGTTGAATTCCCGATGTTCAGTAAAATCGAAGTCAATGGCCCACAACGGCACCCACTCTATCAGCAGTTGATCGCCGCTAAATCGGTGGCGGTAAAACCTGAAGGGAGCGAGTTTTATCAGCGGTTAGCGAGCAAAGGGCGTGAACCAAAACAACCGGGTGATATTCTGTGGAATTTTGAAAAATTCCTAATTAGCCGTGATGGTGTAGTGCTTGAACGTTTTGCGCCTGATATGACGCCAGAAGATCCGCTTCTGGTTGCCGCCATTACGCAAGCATTGAATAGTCACTGATTTACGGATGAAAAAGTCATTTTGAAGCTATTGCAACTCAGCAATCTCAGTGTAGATACTCGTCTTGCTCCTTTTTCTACTCAGGTGACGGCTGGGCGGCAAATTCATTTGATTGGCCCGAATGGGGCAGGGAAAAGCACGTTGCTGGCAGCAGTGGCGGGCTTGTTACCTGCTGCTGGGGATATTGTACTGGCGGGTAAATCGCTACCTCTCTATTCAGGGCATGAATTGGCCCGGTTACGGGCCTATTTAAGCCAACAGCAGTCGGCGCTGACAATGATGCCGATTTTCCAATATCTTGCGCTTTATCAGCCCGCGGGGGTTGACCCGGATGCGGCAGCGGCGACGATTGGCTATCTCTGCCACCAATTACGACTGAGCGACAAACTTCCCCGAATGCTGTCACAACTCTCTGGCGGTGAGTGGCAACGTGTTCGTTTGGCTGCGGTATTCTTGCAAGTTTGGCCAGATATCAATCCCGAGAGTCAATTGTTGCTGCTTGATGAGCCCTATACGGGCTTGGATGTGGCGCAAAAAGTGGCGTTAGATGCGCTACTGCATGAGTTTTGTGCCATGGGGCGTAGCGTAATCATCACTGCCCATGACCTTAACCATACCTTGCAGCAGGCCGATCAGGTGTGGTTAATGGCGTGTGGAAAGGTGCTTGCCCAAGGGGAGACTCAGCAGGTAATGCAAACCGCTACTTTATCGGAAGTATTCGAAGTCGATTTTCAAATCCACCGTTTTAATCAACAGAATTGGATTATTACAAAAAAGATTTAATAGTTGCGCTTGCTTATTCCCCTCTATCAGTAGCACCTAATCAATATTCCGTATTTATAATTTCTAACTATAATTATTATAGTTTGCACCTCGATATTTCCTAAGCAGCCTAATTAATTGAGTTATCACGATAAAATAGTGTCACTTATTTTATTATGGTTTTGATTTTTTTGGACAAATATCAATCTGAGGTCTATGGCTATTACTTTGAATATATCCGCTAAACAATGCTTTCTTAAGGTTCGTTTAAGGTTAATGAACTAGAGTTTTCCCTAGTAGCTCACGACTCTATCTGAGTGGCGTTTAGTTTTCGTTAACTTATTCGGGCCTATAGTTGCCGATAGCGCAAAGTACTCTAGGGATTTATTAATGCAGAATTTTTTGCCTTTTTCGCGCCCAGCGATTGGCAGCGACGAAATTAACGCGGTAGTCAAAGTGCTCGGTTCCGGTTGGATAACGACCGGCCCACAGAATCAGCAGTTAGAAACGGATTTTTGCGCGACCTTTGGCTGCAAACATGCGGTCGCCGTCTGCTCTGCCACTGCGGGGATGCATATCACGCTGATGGCGCTGGGGATTGGTCCGGGCGATGAAGTGATTACGCCGTCACAGACTTGGGTGTCAACGCTAAACATGATTGTGCTACTCGGTGCTGAGCCGGTCATGGTTGATGTCGATCGCGATACATTAATGGTCAGCGCCGCCGATGTTGCCGCGGCTATTACACCGAAAACCAAAGCTATTATCCCGGTACATTACGCTGGCGCACCCTGTGATCTTGATGCTTTGCGAGCTATTGCTCTGCAACGAGGGATCCCACTGATTGAAGACGCGGCCCATGCTGCGGGGACGCGCTATAGAAATCAATGGATTGGTGAAAAGGGCACGGCTATTTTCTCTTTCCACGCCATCAAAAATATGACCTGTGCTGAAGGTGGCTTAATTGCCACTGATGATGATGAGCTAGCGACGAAAGTGCGTCGGCTTAAGTTTCATGGTTTGGGCGTGGATGCTTTTGATCGTCAGGTTCAGGGCCGCAGCCCACAGGCTGAAGTTGTCGAACCGGGCTATAAATACAATTTATCGGATATTCACGCCGCTATTGCCGTGGTGCAACTCCAGCGCTTACCTGAAATCAACGCTCGCCGTCAGGAACTGGCCGCTCGCTATCATGCGGCATTAGCGGGTTCTCCCTTGCAACCACTGGCTGTTCCTCACTATCCCCATCAACATGTATGGCATCTATTTATGGTCCGTGTCGACGAGGAGCGTTGCGGTATTAGCCGTGATTCGCTGATGGCGCAGCTAAAAGAGTTAGGGATTGGCACGGGTTTACATTTTCGCGCGGCGCATACCCAAAAATATTATCGGGAACGTTTCCCACAGCTGAATTTACCTCATACCGAATGGAACTCTGCCAGATTATGCACATTGCCCCTTTTCCCCGACATGCTGGATAGCGATGTTGATCGGGTGGTTGATGCACTGACAACTATTATAGGGCCGCACCGTGTTACAAAATGAAGAGATCAAGAAAGTCTCCGTGGTTATCCCGGTTTATAACGAGCAAGAGAGCTTGCCGGTATTAATTGAGAGAACATCGGCGGCCTGTAAATTACTCACTCAACCTTATGAAATTATTCTGGTTGATGATGGTAGCAGTGATAACTCTGCTGATATTTTGACTGCGGCGGCTAATGAGCCTGATAGCTGCATCATTGCTGTTTTACTCAATCGCAACTATGGCCAACACTCGGCGATTATGGCGGGGTTCAATCAGGTCAGCGGTGATCTGGTGATTACTCTTGATGCGGATCTGCAAAATCCGCCAGAAGAGATCCCTCGGCTGGTCACAGTGGCGGAAGAGGGTTATGACGTTGTCGGCACCGTACGTGCCAACCGTCAGGACTCGCTGTTTCGTAAAACGGCCTCCCGCATGATCAACATGATGATTCAACGGGCGACGGGGAAATCAATGGGGGATTATGGCTGCATGTTACGAGCTTATCGCCGCCATATCGTCGAGGCAATGTTACACTGTCACGAACGCAGTACCTTTATTCCTATCCTGGCAAATACCTTTGCCCGCCGCACCACTGAAATTACTGTTCATCATGCTGAGCGCGAATTTGGCGACTCAAAATACAGCCTGATGAAACTCATCAATCTGATGTATGACCTGATTACCTGCCTAACCACGACGCCGCTACGTTTGCTCAGTTTAGTCGGCAGTATCATTGCACTCTCTGGCTTCACGCTGGCGGTGCTGCTAGTGGTTTTGCGTTTGGTCTTTGGCCCCGAATGGGCTGGCGGTGGTGTCTTTACGCTATTTGCCGTGCTGTTCATGTTCATTGGTGCTCAATTCGTCGGTATGGGGCTACTCGGTGAATATATTGGCCGTATTTATAACGATGTACGTGCACGCCCACGTTATTTCATACAGAAAGTGGTCGGCGGTGAGCAGACCGAAAATAATCAGGAAATAGAGAAATGAAAGCGATTGTATTTGCCTATCATGATATTGGCTGTGTAGGTCTGAAAGCACTGGTTGACGCGGGTTACGATATTCAGGCGGTATTTACCCATACTGATGACCCCAATGAAAATCGCTTTTTCACTTCAGTGGCGCGTGTCGCCGCTGATTTAGATTTACCGGTATTTGCGCCGGAAGATGTTAATCACCCGCTGTGGATTGAGCGTATTCAGCAATTACAGCCTGATATCATATTCTCTTTCTATTATCGCAATATGCTTTGTGACGATATTTTGTCATTAGCACCGCGCGGCGCATTTAATTTACATGGTTCGCTGTTACCTAAATATCGTGGCCGCGCGCCAATTAACTGGGCGCTGGTGAACGGGGAAACTGAAACAGGTGTGACCCTGCACCAAATGGTAAAAAAAGCTGATGCTGGCCCGATAGTAGGTCAATATAAAGTTGCCATTAGTGATGCAGACACCGCATTAACCTTACATGGGAAAATGCGTGATGCTTCTCAATATTTATTAGGTGATTTATTGCCTAAAATGAAAGACGCACCACTGCCTCTGACACCACAAAATGAAGCTGAAGCCAGCTATTTTGGCCGTCGTACCGCAGCAGATGGTGAGATTCACTGGCATCAGTCAGCGTCAGCTATCAATAATCTGGTGCGTGCCGTGACAGAACCTTATCCCGGTGCTTTCAGCTATCTTGGGCAGCGTAAACTGATCATCTGGCGTGCACGTCCACTGGATGTGACACATGGAAAATTGCCCGGTACTGTGCTGTCGACGTCACCACTAGTTGTTGCTTGTGGTGGAGGGGCATTGGAGATTGTGGCAGGCCAAGGTGAAAGTGGTTTATACGTTCAGGGCAACCGTCTGGCACTAGAGATGGGTATTGTCACTGACGTGCGTTTAGCCAGAAAACCAAGCAAAACCCTAAAAAGACGGACGCGGGTGTTAATTCTTGGCGTGAATGGCTTTATTGGAAATCACTTAACCGAGCGCTTATTACGCGATGACCGCTACGAAGTTTATGGTCTGGATATTGGCTCTGACGCCATTAGCCGCTTCCTGGATAATCCCTATTTCCATTTCGTGGAAGGGGATATTAGTATTCATTCCGAATGGATTGAGTACCACATTAAGAAGTGTGACGTTATTTTGCCACTGGTTGCTATTGCCACGCCGATCGAATATACCCGCAACCCGTTACGTGTGTTCGAATTGGATTTTGAAGAAAATCTGAAGATTGTGCGCGACTGCGTTAAATACAATAAGCGTATTGTCTTCCCATCCACATCTGAAGTTTATGGCATGTGTGATGATAAAGAGTTCGATGAAGACAGTTCGCGACTGATTGTGGGGCCAATTAATAAACAGCGTTGGATCTACTCCGTCTCTAAGCAATTGTTGGATCGCGTGATTTGGGCCTATGGCGCGAAAGAAAATTTAAGATTCACCCTGTTCCGTCCTTTCAACTGGATGGGGCCGCGCTTGGATAATCTTGATGCTGCGCGTATTGGTAGCTCCCGCGCCATTACTCAGCTTATTTTAAATCTGGTCGAAGGCTCACCGATTAAACTGGTTGATGGTGGTGCGCAAAAACGCTGCTTTACCGATATTCATGATGGTATTGAAGCGCTATTTCGTATTATCGAGAACTGTGACGGGTGCTGTGATGGCCAGATTATCAACATTGGTAACCCAACCAATGAAGCCAGCATTCGTGAGTTAGCTGAAATGCTGTTGAGTAGCTTCGAAGAGCATGAGTTACGTGGCCATTTCCCGCCATTTGCTGGCTTTAAAGATATTGAAAGCAGTGCCTATTATGGGAAAGGCTATCAGGACGTAGAGTACCGCACGCCAAGTATTCGCAATGCGCGCCGCATTTTACACTGGCAACCTGAAGTCGCCTTGCAACAAACCGTCACCGAAACCTTGGATTTCTTCCTGCGTGGCGCAGTACTTGAACTGAACGACAGCTCAAAGGACGATCATCAGGTATGAAGCAAGTTGGCCTGAGGATTGATGTTGATACCTACCGTGGCACCAAGGAAGGCGTACCCTCATTGCTTGCCGTATTGGCAAAGCATGATGTTAAGGCCAGTTTCTTCTTCAGTGTCGGGCCGGATAACATGGGGCGTCATTTATGGCGTCTTTTCCGACCACGTTTTCTGTGGAAGATGCTGCGATCTAACGCCGCCTCACTCTATGGCTGGGATATTCTGCTGGCAGGTACGGCCTGGCCGGGTAAAAAGATCGCTAAAGACCTTGGCCCACTGATGAAAACCACGCTACAGGCGGGGCATGAAGTGGGTTTACACGCCTGGGATCATCAAGGCTGGCAGGCTAAAGTTGCGTCGTGGTCAATGCAACAACTGACTGAGCAGGTGCAGTTGGGTGTGGATGCATTAGAACAGAGCATTCAGCAGCCGGTCACCTGCTCCGCCGCTGCGGGCTGGCGTGCCGATGAACGTGTTTTAGCGGCAAAACAGCCATTTTCTTTCCGCTATAACAGCGATTGCCGTGGTACTCATCCCTTCCGACCACAACTGCCGGATGGCAGCTTAGGCAGTGTCCAAATCCCGGTCACTTTACCGACTTACGATGAAGTCGTGGGGAGTGAGGTTCGCGCTGAAGATTTTAATGATTTTATTATTGAAGCCATGTTACGTGACCAGGGTGTGCCGGTTTATACCATCCATGCCGAGGTTGAAGGTGTGTCTCAGGCTCATATGTTTGAGCAGTTATTGATTCGAGCGGAAAAACAAAATATCCAGTTTTGTCCTCTCAGTGAACTATTACCCGATAATTCGGATTCATTACCTGTGGGTAAAATTGTCCGTGCAGCTTTTCCCGGTCGAGAGGGCTGGTTAGGATGCCAGACAGATATAAAGGGTGCAGGATGAGGCTGTTAAAAGGAAGTGGTGCGGTACTGCTATCGTTATTTTTTGCTCTGGTATATCTATTACCGGTCAATAGCCGTCTATTTTGGCAACCTGACGAAACGCGCTATGCTGAAATTAGCCGGGAGATGTTGCAACGTGGCGACTGGATTGTGCCACATCTACTGGGCATCCGTTATTTTGAGAAACCCATCGCGGGATATTGGTTTAATAATATTAGCCAGTGGATATTTGGTGACACGAATTTCGCCGTCCGGTTTGGCTCAATTTTTAGCACCGCGCTGAGTGCCATATTAATCTACTGGTTGGCGACGTTATTATGGCGTAATCGTGCTACGTCGGTGCTGGCGACATTAATTTATCTCTCCATGTTGCTGGTGTTTGGTATCGGGACTTATGCGGTACTGGACCCAATGATCTCATTGTGGTTAACCGCATCAATGGTCTGTTTTTATCTCACACTGCGGGCAGAGACGTCGGCGCAGAAGGTTGGCGCATATCTGCTGCTCGGCCTTGCTTGTGGGATGGGTTTTATGACCAAAGGTTTTCTAGCGTTGGCGATCCCCGTCATTTCTGTGCTGCCCATCGTGATACAGCAAAAACGGCTAAAAGAGCTGCTTATTTTTGGTCCAATCGCGATAGTGAGTGCAGTGCTATTGAGTTTGCCGTGGGCATTAGCAATTGCACAGCGCGAGCCTGATTTTTGGCATTATTTCTTCTGGGTTGAGCATATTCAGCGATTTGCCGAGAAAGATGCGCAACATAAAGCTCCGTTCTGGTACTACCTACCGATATTGTGCCTCGGTGTTTTACCCTGGTTAGGGCTATTGCCAGGAGCCCTTCTCAAGGGGTGGCGTGAGCGTGTAGCGCGACCTGAACTGTTCTTTTTACTCAGTTGGGTGCTGATGCCGTTGCTATTTTTCAGTGTGGCAAAGGGGAAGCTGCCGACCTATATCCTGCCGTGCATGGCACCGCTATCCTTGCTGATGGCCGCCTATGCGACAGATTGCGCTAATAATTTGCGAATGCGTGCGCTCAAGATTAATGGTGTCATCAACTTCCTGTTTGGACTGGCTTGTGCGTTGGCGGTGCTGGTTATCGGCGCGGGGCTAGTGAGTGGTCTGGTGGCTTACGGGCCGCAAGAACATCTGAAAGTGGTGTTTGCAACAGTTGCCTTTGCGGGATGGGGTCTGGTGGGCTTTGTGACCTGGCGTAATAATGCGCGTCATTGGCGCTGGGCGGCGGCATGTCCACTACTGTTTATTTTGCTGGTGGGATATCTGATCCCGCAACAAGTCATTGATTCCAAACAGCCACAAAATTTTATCCAGAATAATTTTAGTGAGCTGAACAGCAGCCGCTACGTGCTTGCCGACAGTGTGGGTGTGGCTGCGGGATTAGCATGGCAACTGAAACGTAGTGATATACTGATACTCAGTGAGAAGGGTGAACTGACCTATGGGCTGAACTATGCTGACAGTAAAAACCAGTTCGTCAGCGGCGAAGATTTCAGTCAATGGCTGGCTAGGGCAAGGCAGCAAGGGGATGTATCTTTGGTGATGCAACTATCCCGCGATGAGGCAATTCCGGCCTATTTACCGGCAGCAGATAAGGTTAACTTGATGAATCGTTTGGCACTTTTGTGGTACAAAAAGGCACCATGACAAGTTACCTGCTATTGGTCATGGTCAGTTTATTGACCTGTGCGGGCCAATTGTGTCAGAAACAAGCGGCGCAATGCTGGGGAAGGTCGCGTGAAGTGCGGCTGGCCCCGACACTGAGCTGGCTTGCCGCCGCTATCATGCTGCTCGGTTTGGGGATGTTGCTGTGGTTACGTTTACTGCAACATCTGCCGCTGAGTGTGGCCTATCCGTTACTGAGCTTTAATTTCGTGCTGGTCACCCTGGCTGCACGACTGTTTTATGGCGAGAAAGCAACATCACGCCATTGGTTAGGGATTGCCGCCATTATGTTTGGCATCCTGTTAATAAGTTGGCGCTGATGAAAGGGTATCTGTGGGGGATCGGCAGCGTCATACTAGTGACTGCTGCCCAGTTAATGCTGAAATGGGGCATGATGCATACCCCGTTGATGTCATTGGCCGATATCAATCTCGAATTCTTAGCAAATCACCTAACCCAACTGATCGCCGTCATCTGCGGGCTGATGGGCTATGCCTTATCGATGTTGTGTTGGTTTTTTGCGTTAAGATATTTGCCGCTCAATCGAGCTTATCCGTTATTGAGCCTTAGTTATGCGCTGGTCTATTTGGCCGCTGTATTACTGCCTTGGTTTAATGAACCCGCGACTTTACTGAAAACCATGGGGGCAGTTTTTATTCTGCTGGGTATCTGGTTGATAAACACTAAGCCGGTAAAAGGCGCTTAAATCCATTATCTCATTCATATCACTTGTTTTTTCCATACTCGATAGCTAAATTAGCCCTACTGGTGCCTTTCGTCAGCCAGATAAAGTGCCGCACAGTTCACTGTGCGGCGAATTGGCTGAGCCTTACCCTGGGTGGAATATCGATGCGGATGCGTTTTTGGATCTTTCTGATCAGCATGATCCTTGCTGGCTGTAGCAGCCATGCACCGACACCAGGTGGTCACTTGTCTGATTCTATTGTGGTGGTTGCCAAACTGAATGAGCAATTACGTCAATGGGAGGGCACGCCGTACCGAAATGGCGGGCTGGATCAAAGTGGCGTTGACTGTTCTGGATTTGTTTACCGCACCTTCCGTGATCGTTTTGATATGCAATTACCCCGCACCACGGTGGCACAAACCACGTTAGGGACTAAAGTCTCCCGTGATGATCTGATGCCCGGCGATTTAGTCTTCTTCAAAACCGGCAGTGGCCAGAATGGGTTGCATGTTGGCATTTACGATACCAATGACGAATTCATCCATGCCTCAACCAGTAAAGGTGTTATCCGCTCATCACTGGAAAATGTGTACTGGAAACGTGTCTACTGGCAAGCGCGTCGCATCTAAATAGGGTATTGCATCGATAGGCTGAACCTGAAGATATCACTGTGGGTTATGTTATCTTAGTGGCTGCTTATTCTGGTTCGGAGCCTGTTTATGTCATCCCTTCGCTTACTCATTTCTGATTCTTATGATCCCTGGTTTAATCTGGCAGTAGAAGAGTGCATCTTTCGCCAAATGTCACCGGATCAGCGGGTGCTGTTTTTGTGGCGAAACGCCAATACCGTGGTCATTGGTCGTGCTCAGAATCCGTGGAAAGAGTGCAATACACGGCGCATGGAACAAGATGGCGTGAAACTGGCGCGTCGCAGCAGTGGCGGCGGGGCGGTATTTCATGATTTGGGCAACACCTGCTTCACTTTTATGGCAGGTAAGCCGGAATACGATAAAACAATATCAACTCAAATTATTCTCAGTGCCTTGGCCTCGCTAGGGATCTCGGCTACGGCTTCCGGGCGTAATGACTTAGTGGTGGTTAAGGATGATGGTGAGCGCAAAGTTTCGGGTTCTGCTTACAAAGAGACCAAAGATCGCGGCTTTCACCATGGCACGCTATTGCTGAGTGCTGACCTCAACCGTTTAGCCGATTACCTGAATCCCGATCCCAAAAAATTGCAGGCCAAAGGCATTACCTCCGTGCGCTCCCGAGTCACCAATTTGGTGGAGCTGTTACCGGGAGTTAACCACCAGCAGATTTGCGCTGCTATTGAGCAGGCATTCTTCGATTATTATGATGAAAAAGTCGCAGCAGAGATCATCTCGCCACAAGCTTTGCCAGACCTGCCCGGCTTCACTGAGCAATTTGCCAAACAGAGCAGTTGGGAATGGAACTTTGGTCAAGCCCCAGCCTTTAGCCATTTAGCCGATACTCGCTTTGTTTGGGGCGGAATTGAGCTACATTTTGATGTATTACACGGCGCGATTGATCGCTGCCAAATATTCACCGACAGTTTGAACCCAGCCCCGCTGGAGGCGCTAGCAGAACGGCTACAGGGCGTGACCTATCGCCCTGATACCATCAATGCTGTCTGCCAGCAATTAAGTGCTGATTTCCCTGAGTCACACGCTGAGCTGCTGCAAGTTCGTCACTGGCTGGCGGAGGTATTACGCTGATGTTACCTGATAACGCCCCTCAATTTAAAAACGCCCCTCTATTTAAGAATAGCTATGGGCAACAACTGAGCGGTTTCTACAGCCATTTACAGCCAACGCCATTAAAAGGGGCGCATTTGCTCTATCACAGTGAGCCACTGGCGCAAGAGTTAGGGCTTGATGCCAGCTGGTTTAGTGGCCCGAAAGCGGCCATATGGGCGGGCGAGGCGCTATTACCGGGCATGGAGCCGCTGGCGCAGGTCTATAGCGGCCACCAATTTGGCGTATGGGCGGGGCAACTGGGTGACGGTCGCGGTATTTTGCTGGGGGAACAACAGCTGAGTGACGGCCGCAGTATGGATTGGCATTTGAAAGGGGCGGGTTTAACCCCTTATTCGCGTATGGGCGATGGGCGCGCAGTGTTGCGCTCAGTGGTGAGAGAGTTTTTGGCTTCCGAAGCCTTGCATCATCTGGGGATCCCCACCAGTCGTGCATTGACCATCGTCACCAGCAATCATCCGGTTTATCGTGAGCAACCAGAGCGCGGGGCGATGCTACTGCGGGTGGCAGAAAGCCATGTACGCTTTGGTCATTTTGAGCATTTCTACTATCGACAGCAGCCTGAGCAGGTCAAACAGCTGGCCGACTATGTTATTGCCCGCCACTGGCCGCAGTTTGTCGGGCTGGCGGAGGGTTACCTGCTGTGGTTTACCGATGTGGTCAAACGCACCGCCCGCTTAATGGCCCATTGGCAAACCGTGGGTTTCGCCCACGGCGTGATGAATACCGATAATATGTCGATTCTTGGCATAACTATGGACTATGGCCCATTTGGTTTCCTTGATGATTACGTCCCCGGCTATATATGCAATCACTCCGACCATCAGGGGCGTTATGCTTTTGATAATCAGCCGGCGGTCGCACTGTGGAACCTGCATCGGTTAGGGCAGGCGCTATCCGGTTTGATGTCGGTAGAGCAATTGCAACTGGCGCTGAATACTTATGAGCCAGAGTTAATGATGGCTTATGGTCAGCAGATGCGCGCCAAATTGGGTTTTTTCGAAAACGGCAGTCAGGATAACGACCTGCTGACGGAGTTGTTGAGTTTGATGATCAAAGAGGGGCGGGACTATAGCCGCACCTTCCGTCTGCTGAGTGAGGTTGAAATCCACTCGGTACAATCGCCATTGCGGGATGATTTTGTCGACAGAGCCGGTTTTGACAGTTGGTATAGCCGCTATCGCGCACGTTTACAGCAAGAGTCGATTGACGATGTACAGCGCCAGCAGGCGATGAAAGCGGTTAATCCTAAATACATACTGCGCAACTATCTGGCTCAGCATGTAATTGATCATGCTGAAAAGGATGATATTCAGCCATTGCAGCGCTTACATCAGGCGTTGCAGCAACCTTTTGCCGATCAACCTGAGTTGGATTACCTGGCCGCATTGCCGCCGGATTGGGGAAAACATCTGGAAATCTCCTGCTCCAGCTAAGGGGCCAGGTGGCAGGGGGATATACCCTGCCACTCTATTCTCAATCAAAAATTATCTACGTGTTGAATGCTCCCTTGATCACCATTGATAGCTGATCAGTAATTTTGCATTGCGCCCATCTTGAGGAATGGCTTGTGGTGAGTAGTGCTCTTTGTTGAAAGCATTACTCAGGACGGCTGTGGTGGTGACACCTTTCAAAGCCCCTTGCCCGCGATAACTCAGGTAAAAATCATGCAGGGTGTAGCCATGTTGTGGTTTATAGGGTTTTCCCGACATCTGTTGAGCATCATTATTTTTCATAAATTGTGTGTTGCCGACCATCTTGGCGAGCCAGCCCGCACTCAGACCAGTGTTGGCGATAGGCACATTCAGGCGGCTGGTAACAGTATCGGGATTGATGCTGTTAATATATTTGCGGGTTTCAAGGTTAATGCCCCGGGTGCGGTTATAGGCCAGTGTCCAGTCAAACCACGGGTTTTGATAGTCCATTGATGCATCCCAACCCCAACTTTTGCTGTGGGGGATATTAATGTACCGAGATGTGCGGAGTTTAACCTCAGGGGTAATGCGGTTTTCAGCATTAATAGCGAAATAGCTGGCTTTAAATTTGACTGCGTCGTCATCCGTCAGTAGCGAGTTAAAGTGTAAGCCCAATCCTGCTTCACGAGTGACGTTACTTTCGGGTTGCAAATTTGGGTTGGGTGTCCAGTAATTTATCCAGAAATGATTTGAGTTGTTATACAGTTCGGCGAGTGTCGGGGTGCGAAACGCCTGGCTGTAGGCCCCAAACAGCATCAGCCAATCTGTCGGGTTGAGTGTCACCGCACCCCGCGTTGACCATTTTTTGGCCTCTCGATTGGCAAAACCCACGCGGCTGTTTTGATAACTATCGAAACGGCTCCCCGCCAGTAAGGTCACCGGCAGGTTGCGCAGGGTTATCTCATCTTGCAACCAACCGGAGGTAAAGTTGATTTTGGCCGGCGGGAAGCTACGAATCAAGCCATCTGGGATCTGCTGCTGACGATAACGCGCTACACCGTAAGTGAGCAAATGTGCCGCCGGACTATCGGCAAGTAGCGTACTACGATTCTCCAGTTTTACTCCCAAAGTGGTCTGTTTACGATTGCCAAAATCCCGTGCGCTCACCTGATCACTGACATTAATCTCGGAGTAGTAGACTTTGGTGGTGAGATCCAGCCAGTCAAGGTGTTGCGGTTGCAGTCGATAGGTCAGATCGGCATCACGTTGCAGGGTCAGTCGTGCCATCATGGGGTTCATTCGTGGGTTTGGCTGGCTATTATTGGCCATTTTAGGCTGCTGCGCGCGGTTGTTGTAATAGCGCAGTCCCGTGGTTAATGATTGACCATCAGAGAGGTAGGCGGTGCCTTTGAGCATCAGATTGCTCACATGCTCATGATTGGGGGCAGTATAACCATCACTTTGGCGTATATTTCCTACCTTACGTTTACTCATGGCCATCAGGCCGTCCAGATTATCTGTTCGGCCAAAAACAGATAGCGCCGCGCCGCGACTGTGATAGGCGCTGGCGCTATAGCTGCTGACTCGGAAACCCAGGTTTTGATCTTTAGCCAATAGATCTGCCGCCGTCACCGTTTGGTAAGCAATCACCCCGCCCATAGCTCCGCTACCGAACAGTGAGGTTGATGGGCTGCGAATGACGCTAACCTGTTTTATCAACGCCGGATCAATGAAAGTCCCGTTGATATGAGAGCCGCTAATTCCCTGACGGATACCATCAATCAGTACCAGTACCCCATATTGGTCATAGCCTCGGATACTGACACTCTGCCCGTTAGTGCGGCCAACACCGGTCACGCTGACACCGGGGAGATTTTGCAGCATTTCTGCGGCAGTGGTCGCGGTTTGCTTTTGTGGCAATGAATCATCAATGGTGGTGATGGTTCCGGCAGCATTAAAACTATCCGTGATGGGGCGATCAGCAGTAATGACAAGGGTGTCATTTTTACTCTCGGCGGCGAGACTGGCAGTGGCTAAGGGCGATAATGCCAGGGTGATTGCCAGACTGCATGAAGACAAATGAAAGAAACGAGGCATAAGCAACTCTCCATATGTTATTAAACATAATCAAAGGATTGCTGGCTGCCTGGGTGTTAAGTCTTCGGTGGCTGGCATAGTGGTAATGGGTGGAAACAGGATTCTGGCAACTAAAAATCATTTAGTTAGGATCAGTTTTCCTGCTTTGGTTTGGCGTAAATAGTAGAGCTGCCCTTGGTGATTGATGGTCACCACATCATGCTGACCGAGCAGTTGTTCGCTGTTGATGGAGGAAAATGGCGAAGTAGAGTGGTGTTGGTCTGTTGTACAATTCAATGCCTGAATGCGATGAGTGGAATTATGCATAATGTTTGTTTTTTAGCGTTCGTATCATTTTAAATGTGATAATAATTATCATCTTCATCTAAGCGATGTATCAATAGCAATATTCATTACTTGATATGCCAATTCCTTGTTTTTCATTAACGATTCGGCTCGTGAATTGGTGTTGATGAAGGGATAGGAAGAATGAGACGTGAGGGTGAATTGTAATGGTGTAGATTATTAAATTCAGTGATAGAACAGAATTAACTTGCGGTGATTAACCTGGGAAGGTCAATTCCGCTCTATCACTATTTTAATTAAATTACCTTGCTAATCAAAATCGGCTGCTGACCGCATCTGCCAGTAAGTTCAATAGTTGCTCAGTATCGGCCCAGTTCAGGCAAGGGTCGGTGATGGATTGCCCATAGGTTAAGGGTTGATCCGCAACAATTTTCTGTGTTCCCTCGATCAGGAAGCTTTCCGCCATCACACCGACGATAGCGGTTGAACCGGCGCGGATCTGCTGACCAATATCAGCGGCAACTTCTAACTGACGACGATGCATCTTCTGGCAATTGCCGTGGCTGAAATCCACCACCAGATGTTCGGGCAGATCGAATTCACGCAGGCTATCACAGGCTGCGGCAATATCCGCAGCACCATAGTTAGGGGTTTTGCCGCCGCGCATGATGATGTGGCCGTGCGGGTTACCACTGGTTTGGTAAATCGTCATCTGGCCATGCTTATCTGGCGATAAAAACATGTGGCTAGCTTGTGCGGCACGAATAGCATCAATAGCAATGCGGGTATTGCCGTCAGTGCCATTTTTGAAACCAACCGGGCAGGAGAGTGCCGAGGCCATTTCACGATGAATCTGGCTTTCGGTGGTACGTGCGCCAATCGCGCCCCAACTGATAAGATCGGCAATATATTGACCGGTCACCATATCAAGGAACTCTGTCGCCGTCGGCAGCCCTAGCTCATTCACTGCCAGCAGTAAGCGACGCGCCATCTCAATACCCAGATTGACCTGACAGGAGCCATCAAGAGCGGGGTCAGAAATCAGCCCCTTCCAGCCCACGACTGTGCGCGGCTTTTCGAAATAAGTGCGCATGACGATTTCGAGGCGGTCTTGATAGCGCTCGCGCAATACATTCAGACGAGTGGCGTAATCAATCGCGGCATCAAGGTCGTGAATTGAACAGGGGCCGACCACCACCAGCAGACGCGGGTCTTCGCCGGTGAGTATCTTCTCAATCCGCTTACGTGACGCTGTCACGTTATCGGCTATAGCCGCAGAGATCGGCAACTTCTCCGCCAGTTGTTGTGGCGTAATTAAGCTGTCGATGCGCGCGGTCCGCAATTCATCTGTCTTATGCATGGAAATTCTCTAAATCCGTTCTTCTCTGCGGCAGGAATACCGGGAAGTGATGGCGATCACAATAAACCAAAACTAAATGAATTCAACCGCCATTGCCGTGATTTATACAAATTTTGATTAAATAAATTGCAAATGATAAGTCTGGCAATGGTCTGATTAGAACATTCGCCGACTCATGCCCAAAATATCCAGAATTTTGGTTGAGATCTCCTCGACGGAGTAGTTGGTGGAGTTCAGATAACGAATCTGATTTTTGCGAAATAGCGCCTCCACTTCACCCACTTCCATTCGGCATTGGCGCAGTGAGGCGTAACGGCTGTTTTCTCGCCGCTCCTCACGAATGGCTGCCAGCCGCTCAGGGTTAATGGTTAGACCAAAAAGTTTGTGCTGAAAGGGTTTCAGCGCCGCGGGAAGCTGCAAATTGTCCATATCATCGGCGATAAACGGGTAATTTGCGGCACGAATACCAAATTGCATGGCTAAATAGAGGCTGGTGGGGGTTTTTCCGCAGCGGGAGACCCCCAATAGAATCACTTGCGCTTGATCCAGATTGCGTAGAGAAATACCGTCATCATGCGCCAGGGCGTAATCAATGGCGGCGATACGGGCATCATATTTGCCCAGATTGCTTTCGGTTAAGCCATGGGTGCGATTGAGCACCGGTTGCGGCGGCACGCCGAGTTCACCCTGAAGTGGCGCAACCAATGCCTGCACAATATCTTGGCAGAACCCTTCACTGTGCTGAATGAGTTCCCGCACTTCTGGACTGATTATCGAGTAAAAAACCAGCGGTCTGACACCCGTGTCTTGATAGATATCATTGATTTTTTGGCAAACTTCTCGCGCCCGTGCGGCACTTTCAACAAAGGGCAGCGTAAAGGTGGTGGCTTTAACCGGAAATTGCGACAGAACAGCATGACCCAGCACTTCCGCAGTAATTGCCGTACCATCCGAAATATAAAACACACTTCTTTCCACGCTGACTCCTGAATATGTTGCTGATCGGATTGATGGCATTTCTTAATAAGGTCTGTTGCTGCAAGTTTAGCGTAATCAGTGTGCCTTATTCGGCATCTCGGTAAAGTGTTTGCTGTCAAAATCGCCCGAAAATAACTTTTCTTGTTGGCTTGATCGATTCACCTGTCCATGGGGTATGGATCATTATGCTAGTCTGAAACATACCTTTCGTCCTTGAAGCTGCTGGGGTGTTAGCTGCGTTCACTCACCCGAATCACTTACTGAGGTAAGCTCACCGGGATTTGTTCGCTGGCTGCCTATCTGCAACTCCAATGACTTTGGGAATAGCTGATTTATCAGCGGCGGTAACTACGATTTGTCCCCTACAGACTGTTCGTCACTATAAACAATGTAAAAAGGATTGTTTCGATGTCCAACAATGGCCTAAACCTGTGTAATGTGCTGTGGTACAACCAGCTTGGCATGCACGATGTTGAAAGGGTGGGCGGCAAGAATGCCTCCCTAGGTGAAATGATAACCAATCTTTCCGAATTGGGTGTCTCGGTGCCCAATGGTTTTGCCACTACCGCTCAGGCGTTTAACGACTTTCTGGAGCAAAGCGGTGTTAACCAACGTATCTATCAATTGTTGGATCAAACCGACGTTGATGATATTGCGGCACTCTCCAAAGCGGGCGCGCAGATCCGTCAATGGGTCATTGAGACACCATTCCATCCTGAGTTCGAACAATCCATTCATCAAGCTTACCAGCAGTTGGCCGACGGCGAGCCAGCCGCTTCCTTTGCTGTGCGCTCATCGGCGACAGCAGAAGATATGCCCGATGCCTCCTTTGCCGGCCAGCAGGAAACCTTCCTTAATGTGCAGGGCATTGATGCGGTGATGATTGCCATCAAGCATGTTTTCGCCTCACTGTTTAATGATCGCGCCATCTCTTATCGTGTGCATCAGGGTTACGACCACCGCGGTGTGGCGCTCTCTGCTGGTGTGCAGCGGATGGTGCGCTCAGACCTCGCCTCTTCCGGCGTGATGTTTACCATTGATACAGAATCAGGCTTTGATCAGGTGGTATTCATCACCGCAGCCCATGGTTTGGGGGAGATGGTAGTGCAGGGGGCAGTGAACCCAGATGAGTTCTATGTCCACAAGCCAACTCTGCGCAAGGGTAACCCCGCCATAGTGCGCCGTAATATGGGGTCGAAAAAGATCCGCATGGTCTATGCCGAAAGTCAGGAACATGGCAAACAGGTGCAAATTGAAGATGTGCCAGAGGCGCAGCGCAATCGTTTCGCTCTCAGTGATGATGAGGTAGAAGCACTGGCGCATCAGGCACTGTTGATTGAAGAGCATTATGGTCGCCCGATGGATATCGAGTGGGCTAAAGATGGTCATACCGGCAAATTGTTTATCGTGCAGGCCCGCCCGGAAACGGTGCGTTCCAACGAGCAGGTGATGGAACGCTACCAATTGAATCACCAAAGCAATGTGTTGGTGGAGGGGCGGGCTATCGGGCACCGCATTGGCGCGGGGCCGGTGAAAGTCATTCATGATATTAGCGAGATGGACCGCATTCAGCCGGGTGATGTCCTGGTCACCGACATGACCGATCCTGATTGGGAACCGATTATGAAAAAGGCATCGGCCATTGTGACCAACCGTGGCGGGCGCACCTGCCATGCGGCCATTATTGCCCGTGAACTGGGGATCCCGGCGGTTGTCGGTTGTGGTAATGCCACGGACTTGCTGAGAGAGGGGCAGAATGTCACGGTTTCCTGCGCTGAGGGTGATACTGGCTATGTTTACCATGAGTTGCTCGACTTCTCGATTCAAAGCTCGCAGGTGACTGAACTGCCTGATCTGCCGTTGAAAATAATGATGAACGTCGGTAATCCGGACCGCGCTTTTGATTTTGCTCGCCTGCCGAATGAGGGGGTGGGGCTGGCGCGGTTGGAGTTCATCATCAACCGCATGATTGGTGTGCACCCTAAGGCGTTGCTGGAGTTTGATAGTCAGGAACCGGCTATTCAGGCTGAAATTAAAGCGCTGATGAATGGCTACGACGATCCGGTTGAGTTTTATGTCGGCCGTCTGACCGAAGGTATTTCGACCCTGGGGGCTGCGTTCTGGCCTAAGCGGGTGATTGTGCGCCTGTCAGATTTCAAATCAAATGAGTACGCCAATCTGGTCGGGGGGGAGGCTTATGAGCCACACGAAGAGAACCCGATGTTGGGTTTCCGTGGTGCCGGGCGTTATGTCGCAGATAGCTTCCGCGACTGTTTCGCACTGGAGTGTGAGGCGGTCAAACGGGTACGCAATGTGATGGGGCTGACCAACGTCGAAGTGATGGTGCCTTTTGTCCGCACTGTGGCTCAGGCGGAAGCGGTAGTCGCAGAGCTGGCACGGCAAGGGCTGAAACGTGGCGAGAATGGTTTGAAACTCATTATGATGTGCGAAATCCCATCGAATGCGTTACTGGCTGACCAATTCCTAGCGCATTTTGATGGCTTCTCCATCGGTTCCAATGATATGACTCAGCTAACATTGGGGCTAGATCGCGACTCCGGTGTGGTGTCAGAGCTGTTCGACGAGCGTAATGAGGCGGTCAAGGCACTGCTTTCAATGGCAATTCAGGCGGCGAAACGGCAGGGTAAATATGTCGGGATTTGTGGTCAAGGGCCATCAGATCATGAAGATTTTGCTATCTGGTTGATGGATCAAGGGATCGACAGTTTATCCCTTAACCCAGATACCGTGGTGCAAACCTGGCTGAGTCTGGCGCAACATACTCAACACTGATATCGCTGATATCCATCACCCACCACTTAATTATCCGCAGCTTAGGTTGCGGATTTTTTGTCTGCATCCCAATAAAGTGAATTGAATAGTGGTGATAACTTGGCTGGGAAGGAACAACAGCAATAAAATTAGCGAGAGTGGTAATGAAAAGGGAATAGTAAAATAAAAGATAGTAGTAAAATAAAAGATAGCAGCAAAAAAAAAGCCCATCTTAAGTGATAGGCAAAGACTACACACAGCAATACATATATTCGATTACAGATATTTAAATAAGTCATTATGAAATGATTTATTTAAACGCCTTGGGGAAAGCAATATCTATAATAATAGTAAGTAAATTCCTTGGCTTAGTCATTAAGAATCATCTGAATAAAATAGATTAAATAAATGCTTCCCATCGAAGTGATTTCAAATGGTTATTAATAATAGGCTTATTTAGTCATTTATATGATTGCTGGTTGGGAATAAAAATAGGGAATTTTAAATGGCTATTATTAAATTATTATAGCGGATGGTTCTGAGGTGCGGAGGTTGCGCAGGATAATTACCCAACCCCCTATAAGCTAAAGTTCTTCCAAATGTTTGGCGACTTCTTTAATACTCTCTTCTGGCTCAGGAGCCTCGCTGACCCAAGCTGCCGTTAGGCGATAAGAGATGGCTAACACCACCGGGCCGATAAATAGCCCAATCATGCCGAATGACAGCAGGCCACCGATAACCCCGGAGAGGATTAAGATCATCGGCATATCGGCTTCCATGCGGATAAGGTAAGGTCGCAAAACGTTATCCATAGTCCCGACGATACAGCTCCAAACCAGCAGTACCGTGCCCCAAGTGGTGTCGCCGGTCCAGTACAACCAGATAATCGCCGGAACCAGTATTAACAGCGGCCCAAGTTGCGCAACACAGCAGATAAACATCAATACAGTAAAGAGGGTGGCGTATTGGATCCCGGCAATAGCCAGACCAATCCCCCCTAGCACCGCTTGTACCAGTGCAGTGACCACCACCCCCAGCGCAACGGCGCGGATAGCTTTCGCCGCCAATACCACCACGGCATCACCGCGTTTATCGGCTGCACGGACCGCAAAATGGCGAATGCCCAAGCCCACTTGCTCGCCATGGAAGTAGAGCAACACACTGAACAGCACCATCAGCGCCAGATGAATTAAAAAGTAGCCGACATGGGCGGCTTGAGCCACCAGCCAGGTCGCAGCCGCACCGACATAGGGCTGCACTTTAGCAATAATCGCATTACCGCCACCGGCAATCAGCGTATGCCAACTGCTGTACAGTTTATTGCCCACCATGGGGACTGATTGCAGCCAGGTGACATCGGGCATCCGTAAATTAGCGGGGCTGGATGCCCACTGGATAAGCGGGCCGCTGTTTTGCACCAGGCTACTGACCAGTAGTGCTATCGGAATGACGAACAGCAAAACCAGTAGCAGCGTCATGATTAATGCTGCCAACCAACGTTTCCCCCAAAGGATTTTTTGTAGCCTAATCAGTAGTGGCCAGGTGGCAATGACCACCATGCCCGCCCAGGCAAAGCCCATAATAAAAGGTTGCACCACCCAGAAACTGGCGATAATCATGATCAAAATGAATATCACCCCAAACATCAGTTTAGGTAAATCGAGACGACGTTGTTGCGGGTAATTCATCAGTGGGTTCTCACTTCGAAAGTCATGGCAAGGTGGCCATCGCACTGCTTATTTCTGCACTAATCTGCATTAATTGGGTTTGGCACTCATTAAGCATCTGTACTAATCATGGTGTATTTCTTTAACTTTTAACAGATAGCACAGGATTTTACTGCGGCGATTTTAAAAAAAAAGAGAATATCGGCGGTGTAATAGAGATCTGGTCGCCGTAAAAAGGCTGAAATAATCCGCTGTCAACGGTTTGTGGCTATTATTGATGCAATATAAAATTTTGATACTCAATGGTTTGCTGCTCTATTTCTCCGTGGCCGACAGCCATCACTTTCCCATCGTTCTGAATTGGCATAAATTATTCGACAAAGGCGATCGCGAACAGATAATCTTTTAGCGAAATAACAAACACACATACCTATAGATAGGGTCACACTCATGATCCCACAGATTTCTCAAGCACCGGGTGTCGTTCAGTTGGTGCTGGATTTTTTGGATGCTTTGAAGCAAAACGGATTCACCGGCGATACTGCCACCAATTATGCCGATCGCCTGACCATGGCGACGGACAACAGTATCTACCAACTGCTACCCGATGCCGTTGTTTTCCCGCGTTCGACGGCGGATGTAGCACTGATTGGCCGCCTGGCTGGGCAAGAGAATTTTAACTCACTGCTGTTTACGCCCCGTGGTGGCGGCACTGGCACCAATGGTCAGGCGCTGAATACCGGAATTGTGGTGGATATGTCGCGTCACATGAATCGCATTTTGGATATCAATCCGGAGCAAGGCTGGGTGCGGGTTGAAGCTGGCGTCATTAAAGATCAGTTGAATCAATACCTGCGGCCTTTTGGCTACTTCTTCTCGCCGGAGCTATCGACCAGTAACCGCGCCACATTAGGCGGCATGATTAACACCGATGCCTCTGGACAGGGCTCCTTGGTGTACGGCAAAACGTCCGATCACGTGCTGGGGCTACGGGCTATTTTGCTTGGCGGGGAGATGCTGGATACCCGCGCCATGCCGACGGCATTGGCGGAAACGATTGCTCAGGAAGATTCAGTCATCGGCCGCATCTACCAGACGGTGCTGAACCGCTGCCGTGATCAACGGGCGCTGATTCTGGAGAAATTCCCCAAATTAAACCGCTTCCTGACCGGCTATGACTTACGCCACGTGTTCAGCGATGACCTACAAACCTTCGACTTAACGCGCATTTTAACCGGTGCTGAGGGGACGCTGGCCTTTATCACTGAAGCCACGCTGGATATCACGCCACTGCCGAAAGTCCGCCGTTTGGTCAATGTGAAGTATGACTCCTTTGATTCTGCGCTGCGTCATGCCCCTTTTATGGTGGAGGCGAAGGCGCTATCAGTGGAGACCGTGGACTCCAAAGTCCTCAATTTGGCGAAAGAAGATATTGTCTGGCACTCGGTCAATGAGTTGATTACTGATGTACCGGATAAAGAGATGTTGGGGCTGAATATTGTTGAGTTCGCTGGTGATGATAAGGCGCTGATCGATAGCCAAATAGCATCACTTTGTCAGCGGCTGGACGATTATCTCTCGGCCAGAGAGGGTGGGGTGATTGGCTATCAGATTTGCGGCGATCTGGCTGGTATTGAGCGAATTTATGCTATGCGCAAAAAAGCGGTGGGCTTGCTCGGTAACAGTAAAGGGCAGGCCAAACCGATCCCGTTTGCGGAAGATACCTGTGTGCCGCCACAACATTTAGCTGATTATATTGTTGAGTTCCGTCAACTGCTGGACAGCCACAATCTGACTTACGGCATGTTCGGCCATGTGGATGCCGGCGTATTACATGTGCGCCCGGCGCTGGATATGTGCGATCCGCAGCAAGAGATGCTGATGAAACAGCTATCTGATCAGGTGGTGCAACTGACGGCGCGCTATGGCGGCTTATTGTGGGGTGAGCACGGTAAAGGCTTCCGCGCTGAGTACAGCCCTGACTTTTTCGGCGAAGAGCTGTACCGCGAACTGCGGCGCATTAAATCTGCTTTTGATCCGGATAACCGCTTGAATCCGGGGAAAATATGCTCACCGTTAGGTAGCGATGCGCCCATGATGAAAGTGGATAGCCCGGATAAACGCGGCACTCTGGATCGGCGTATCCCGCTGGAGGTCAGAAGCTCATTCCGTGGCGCGATGGAGTGTAATGGTAATGGGCTCTGTTTTAACTTTGATGCCCGCAGCCCCATGTGCCCCTCGATGAAGATTACCGGTAACCGAATTCACTCGCCAAAAGGGCGCGCAACACTGGTACGCGAGTGGTTACGGCTGCTCTCTGAACAAGGGGTTGATCCCGTGGCGCTGGAACAGGGGCTAGCCACTCAGCGCCCAAGTCTACGTGGCCTGATTGAAAAGACCCGCAACAGCTGGCATGCCAGCAAGGGGGATTATGATTTCTCCCATGAAGTTAAAGAGGCGATGTCGGGCTGTCTGGCCTGCAAAGCGTGTTCGACCCAGTGCCCGATAAAAATTGATGTGCCCGGTTTCCGTTCGCGTTTCTTGCAGCTGTATCACACCCGTTATCACCGCCCACTGCGCGACTATGTGGTGGCGGGAGTGGAGAGCTATGCGCCGTTAATGGCGAAAACGCCGAACCTCTTTAACTTCTTCCTAAAACAGCCGTGGGTTGGCGCGTTAAGCCGCAAGAGTATCGGCATGGTGGATCTACCGATGCTCTCCAGCCCCTCGCTGAAGCAGTCACTGTCGGGTCACTACGCCAGTACCATGACGCTAGAACAGTTGGAGAAACTGCCCGATGCTGAACGCCGTCAGCACGTGCTGATCGTGCAAGATCCGTTCACCAGCTACTATGATGCGCAAGTGGTGGCCGATTTTGTCCGGCTGGTGGAGAAACTGGGCTTTAACCCGGTGCTGCTGCCTTTCTCACCTAATGGCAAGGCGCAACATATTAAAGGCTTCCTGCTGCGCTTCGCCAAAACTGCGCGCAAGACCGCAGATTTCCTGAACCGCATTGCGCTATTAGGTATGCCGATGGTCGGGGTTGATCCGGCATTAGTACTTTGCTATCGCGATGAATATAAAGAGATTCTGGGTGATGCGCGCGGTAACTTTAATGTGCAACTGGTGCATGAATGGCTACAGGTGGCACTGGCGGAGCAGCCAGTGCAGCAAATGAGCGGTGAGTCCTGGTATCTGTTTGGTCACTGCACCGAAACCACCGCGCTGCCCGCCAGTAGTCAACATTGGGCATCGATATTCTCCCGCTACGGTGCCAAACTGGAAAATGTCAGTGTCGGCTGCTGTGGCATGGCCGGTACTTATGGCCATGAAGCAAAAAATGTCGATAACTCGTTGGGCATCTACGCACTATCCTGGCAGCAAGCACTGCAAAAACTGCCCGGTAAACGTTGCTTAGCCACCGGCTATTCGTGCCGTAGTCAAGTTAAGCGCATTGAGGGCAATGGATTGCGACATCCATTGCAGGCACTATTGGAACTTGTTTAATTAGCGCAGATATCATTGGAGATAACTTAATGCTTTGGAAACGTAAAGCCACGCTGGCTGAACTGAATGAGATCGGTAAAGGCTGCATGGTTGCCCACTTAGGTATTGAAATAACCCGACTGGACGATGACGAACTGGAAGCCACTATGCCGGTCGATAATCGGACCACACAGCCTTTTGGCCTGTTACATGGCGGGGCTTCGGTGGTGCTGGCGGAGTCTCTCGGCTCAATGGCGGGCTATCTGTGCACCCTTGAGGGGCAACAGATTGTGGGGTTGGAAATTAATGCTAACCACTTGAAGGCGGTGCGTACTGGGAAAGTGCGTGGCTGTTGTCGCGCTATTCACGTGGGGCGCAGCCATCAGGTGTGGCAGATTGAGATTTTCGATGACCAGAACCAGTTGTGCTGTACCTCCCGCTTAACGACTGCGGTGCTGACGCGATAACATCTTTACCCATAAACACCCATTATTATCCTGCTCAGGGCCATTGATTGGCCTTGAGTCACGAAAATCTGCCTCTTCTATTTATCTTGCCACGCTGACTCATTTATCCCCCAAATACCTGACGTTACCGTCAGGTAAAGTTAATGCCGCTAATACCCTTACTGTTTAAAGTGCAAAGGGAATGTTTATCCGATAAATGCGGCGAATCTCTCTGATAGGTTTCCCCAGCGGGTGTTTTCAGCTAAAGTTAATGGAGAAATAGGTATTTTTTATGAATGTTTAAAAACGCAAAGGCTGACTGCGATTAGCCTTTGATATAGCAAGGGATTTGAGTGCCACTATGAAATTTATTCATTTATTTCAGGGTGATAAAAGTGTACTTGTTTCTCAAGACCTCTTCGGCCATCGCAGCATGTTCCTTACGTTGCCGTCTCATTCGAGGTCAAAACGGCACTTTTCTTAATATCCCTGCAAAACAAACGGTTGAAGTGATAATTATTATCACTACCATTGTGAATATTCTGTGTTGATTCACTCATAATCAGCCAGCAAATCTTTAACCTGAAATGTATTATACCCAAAGTAAATGGGTGATTGAGAAACATAAGGTAGGGCATATGCAACAGGAATCAGTCGGCACATTTTCACTCGACGAGAATGTCTGGCAAGGCGTGACGATAACAGAGAGTGCTGCCGCGCAAATTACACGGCTCATGCAACAAGACCCGCAAATTAAAGGGTTGCAGCTCGGGGTCAAGCAGTCCGGTTGCGCTGGGTTTGCCTATGTGATGGATATGGCGAAAGAGCCCGCCAACGACTGTCTGGTTTTTGAACAAGGTAGCGCCAGACTCTACGTGCCATTAAAAGCGATGCCATTTATCGATGGCACCGAGGTGGATTACGTCCGCGAAGGGCTAAACCAGATCTTCAAATTTAATAATCCTAAAGCTCAACATGCCTGCGGGTGTGGCGAGAGTTTTGGCGTTTGAGCGATGTAAACGAAATGACACGAAGCAATGTAGAAGTGCCAGATGATGTACAGGCTTGGGTCAGCGATGGTCGCTACAAAGAGGGATTTTTCACACAGTTGGCGACAGATGAGCTGGCGAAAGGCATTAATGAAGATGTCATCCGCGCCATTTCAGCGAAACGTAATGAACCTGACTGGATGCTGGAGTTTCGACTCGGCGCTTATCGCAGCTGGCTAGAGATGGAAGAGCCACACTGGCTGAAAGCCCATTATAAGAGCCTGGATTATCAGGATTATAGCTATTACTCTGCGCCCTCTTGCGGCAGCTGTGATGATAGCTGTGATTCACAGCCAGGCGCGGTGCAGCAGTCATCGGCAGAGAATGAATACCTTACCGCTGAGGTAGAGTCGGCGTTTGCCCAGCTTGGGGTGCCGGTACGAGAAGGGGCCGAGGTGGCGGTTGACGCCATTTTTGACTCGGTTTCTGTGGCGACCACCTATCGCGGCAAGCTGGCTGAGCAAGGGATTATTTTCTGCTCGTTTGGTGAAGCGATCCAAGAGTATCCGGATCTGGTACGCAAGTATCTGGGGTCTGTAGTACCGGCAAAAGATAACTTTTTTGCCGCGCTGAATGCGGCTGTGGCCTCTGATGGCACCTTTGTCTATGTGCCAAAAGGGGTGCGTTGCCCAATGGAGTTATCCACCTACTTCCGGATCAATGCCGCCAAAACCGGTCAGTTTGAGCGCACTATTCTGATTGCCGACGAAGGGAGTTATGTCAGCTATATTGAGGGCTGCTCCGCGCCAGTGCGTGACACCTACCAGCTACATGCCGCAGTGGTTGAAGTCATTTTGCACAAAAATGCCGAAGTGAAATACTCCACGGTTCAGAACTGGTTTGCCGGTACTGAGAGCACCGGCGGTATTCTCAACTTTGTCACCAAACGCGCACTGTGTGAAGGTGAAGGCTCGAAAATGTCGTGGACCCAATCTGAAACCGGCTCCGCCATTACCTGGAAATACCCGAGTGTTATTTTGCAGGGCGATAACTCAATCGGCGAATTCTTCTCAGTGGCGCTGACCAACGGTTACCAGCAGGCCGATACCGGCACCAAGATGATCCACATTGGCAAAAACACTAAATCAACAATTATCGCCAAAGGGATCTCTGCCGGACATAGCCAAAACACCTATCGTGGCTTGGTGAAAATTCTGCCCGGTGCGGATAACGCCCGTAACTTCACCCAATGTGATTCGATGCTGATTGGCCCGGACTCCGGTGCGCATACCTTCCCTTATGTGGAGGTGCGCAATAATTCAGCACAATTGGAACACGAAGCAACCACCTCAAAGATTGGCGATGACCAACTGTTTTATTGCTTGCAGCGCGGCATCAGCGAAGATGATGCCATCTCAATGATTGTCAACGGTTTTTGTAAAGATGTCTTCTCCGAATTACCGCTGGAGTTTGCCGTCGAAGCACAGAAGTTGTTGGCTATTAGCCTGGAACACAGTGTCGGTTAAGCATGAGTTGAATAAGCATTCGCCGCGTTTTGCGCACCAAGGAAACCTATGTTAAGCATCAAGAATTTGAAAGTGAGTGTTGAAGGTAACGAGATCCTGAACGGTTTGGATCTGGAGATCAAACCCGGTGAAGTGCATGCCATCATGGGGCCGAACGGCTCGGGGAAAAGCACCTTATCCGCCACACTGGCGGGGCGTGAAGAGTATGAGGTCACTGAGGGGAGCGTGACATTTAAGGGTAAAGATCTGCTGGAGCTAGCCCCGGAAGATCGCGCGGGTGAAGGTGTGTTTCTGGCCTTCCAATATCCCGTGGAGATCCCTGGCGTTAGTAACCATTTCTTCCTGCAAACGGCGGTCAATGCGGTGCGTAAATACCGCCAGCAGGAGCCGCTGGATCGTTTTGACTTCTCAGATTTCATCGAAGAAAAAATTGAGTTGCTCAAAATGCCCGCTGATTTGCTGACCCGCTCAGTTAACGTGGGCTTCTCTGGTGGCGAGAAAAAACGTAATGATATCTTGCAGATGGCCGCACTGGAACCCTCCTTATGCATTCTGGATGAGACCGACTCCGGGCTGGATATTGATGCCCTGAAAATTGTCGCTAACGGCGTGAACTCGCTGCGCAATGAGCAGCGCGCATTTATTATTGTGACTCACTATCAGCGTATCCTTGATTACGTAAAACCTGACTTTGTGCATGTGCTGTATCAAGGCCGTATCATCAAATCCGGTGATTTTACACTGGTAAAACAGTTGGAGGAGCAAGGCTATGGCTGGCTTACCGACCAACAGTAAAACACACGAAAAAAGCAACCCTCCAGAGCAACGATATATTCCGGAACAACAACGTATTCTGGAACAGCAGCGCATTGATGCACTGAAAAATTTTAGTCTGCTATTCAAGCAGCGCGAGAGCGGTAAAGGTACTGAGGCAACGGCACATTGGCAGCAGGTGCTGGAGTTGGGCTTCCCCAGCATTAAGCATGAAGATTGGAAATACACCCCCCTGGAGCGCTTATTAGCCCATGATTTCAGTTTTGCTAGCGCTCCGTCCGTGACCACCGCTCAGTGTGATGCGTTGTCATTGGTGCAAGATGCCCATCGCTTAGTTTTCATTGATGGCAGATATGCCCCTGAGCTAAGTGACAGCGACTGCGGCCCTTATCAATTTACTCATCTGACGGAGAGTGCGCAGCTTCCTGCCGCTATCCAGCCGGAAATCTTTTTGCATCTGACTGAAAGTCTGGCGCAGGAGAGTCTGCACATTCGTCTACCGGCAGGGAAACAGAGTAATAAGCCCCTCTACCTGCTGCATATCAGCTCAGGTAACGGGTCTGACGTGGTGAACACCAGTCATTACCGCCATCATTTGTCGGTTGAAACAACCGCGCAGGCAGAGGTGATTGAGCATTTTGTCAGCCTCAACGAACAGCCGCACTTTACCGGCGCGCGGCTCACGATGACGGTGGGTGATAATGCGGAGTTGAGCCATTACAAACTGGCGTTTGAAGCCCCGCAGAGCTACCACTTTGCCCATAATGATTTAGTGATAAGCCGGGATGCGCGGGTGCGCAGCTACAGTTTCTTGCTCGGCGCGGGGCTGACTCGTCATAACACCAGCGCCCAGTTAAATGGTGAGGGCGCGACTTTATCTATCAATAGCCTGCTGCTGCCTATCGGGCGCGAAATCTGTGATACCCGCACCTATCTGGAGCACAATAAAGGGTATTGCGAAAGCCGCCAATTGCACAAAACCATCGTGCGCGAACGGGGCAAGGCGGTGTTTAACGGCATGATTAAAGTGGCTCAACATGCGCTAAAAACTGACGGCCAGATGACCAACAATAACTTGCTGCTGAGTAAGTTGGCCGAGGTGGATACCAAGCCACAGCTGGAAATCTACGCTGATGATGTGAAATGCAGCCACGGGGCGACAGTCGGGCGCATTGATGCCGAACAGCTGTTCTACCTGCAATCGCGTGGCATCAATCAAGCTGATGCGCAGCAGATGATTATTTTTGCCTTTGCCGCAGAGTTAACCGAGGCCATTCACAGCGAGACCATCCGTAAAGTGGTGCTGGCGCGGATTGCTGACCGGCTGGCGGGAGAGTCGCTATGAGTTTTCCTATTGAACGGGTAAGGGCTGACTTTCCACTGCTCAGCCGTCAGGTTAACGGGCAACCGCTGGCCTATCTGGACAGCGCTGCCAGTGCGCAAAAGCCACAGGCGGTTATCGACCGGGAACTTAACTTCTACCGTGAGGGTTATGCGGCGGTTCATCGGGGCATTCATAGTCTGAGTGCCGAGGCAACCCAACAGATGGAAGCGGTGCGCAGTCAGGTCGCTGACTTTATTCATGCCGCCTCTGTCGAGGAGATAGTTTTCGTTAAAGGCACCACCGAGGCCATCAATCTGGTGGCGAACAGCTATGGTCGCCACTTCCTGCAGGCGGGCGACAGCATTATCATTACCGAAATGGAGCATCACGCCAATATCGTGCCGTGGCAGATGGTGGCGAAAGATCTCGGTGTTGAAATTCGCGTATGGCCGCTGACGGCAACTGGTGAACTGCAACCCGGTGCGCTGGTGGATTTGATTGATGACACCACGCGATTGCTGGCGATCACTCAGGTTTCCAATGTGCTGGGGACGGTGAATCCGATCCAAGAGATTGTCGTTCAGGCCAAAGCCGCTGGATTGGTGGTGCTGGTGGATGGTGCGCAGGCGGTCATGCATCAAGCGGTGGATGTGCAGGCACTGGATTGCGACTTTTATCTCTTCTCAGGGCACAAACTGTACGGGCCGTCTGGCATTGGTATTCTGTACGGCAAAAGTGCACTGTTACAGCAGATGCCGCCATGGGAAGGGGGTGGTTCGATGATCAAAACCGTGAGCCTGACCCAAGGCACCACCTTTGCTGATGCCCCCTGGCGTTTTGAGGCGGGGTCGCCGAATACAGCAGGGATTATGGGGCTTGGTGCTGCAATCAGTTACGTGAATGATTTGGGCCTTGCACAAATCCAGCAATATGAACAATCGTTGATGCAGTACGCGCTGGAACAGTTGAGCCAAATCTCAAGCCTGACACTCTATGGCCCCACGGCGCGGGCAGGGGTGATAGCCTTTAATCTGGGGTCACACCACGCGTATGATGTCGGTAGCTTCCTCGATCAATATGGCATTGCGATCCGAACCGGCCACCATTGTGCTATGCCGCTTATGGCGTACTACAAAGTACCGAGCATGTGTCGTGCCTCACTGGCGCTGTATAACACCCGTGAGGAAGTTGACCGCTTGGTGGCAGGGCTACAGCGTATCGAAAAATTGCTGGGCTAAGATCCAATGGTGCGACAGCGTCGCGCCAAACGGGTTATACCCAAAGCGCTTGCTGTTGCAGGTAGGCAGCAAGCGAGCAGACCTGTGACACCAGGAGCAAAGGGTATTTTTATCTATTTAGGAAGCATGTTATGGCTGGTCTACCCGATAAAGATAAGTTGATTCGTAACTTCTCCCGTTGTTTGAATTGGGAAGAAAAATACCTATATGTGATCGAGTTGGGGGCGCAATTGCCACCGTTAACTGAACAGCAACGTCAACCGGAGAACCTGATATCCGGCTGCCAAAGCCAAGTGTGGATCGCCATGACCCTCTGTGCCGAGGGCCAGGTGCTGTTTGCCGGTGATAGTGATGCCGCGATTGTCAAAGGTCTGGTCGCCATTGTGTTTATTCTCTATCAAGGTTTAACTCCGCAGCAGATAGTCAGTTTGGATGTACGCCCATTCTTTGCCGACTTAGCCCTGAGCCAGCACCTGACACCTTCGCGCTCGCAAGGTCTGGAAGCGATGATCCGCGCGATCCGCGCTAAAGCAGCGGCCTTATCGGCTAGCTGACCTCCCGTCAACATTTTGTGCTTTATTCATGATTGACTAACCATTTCTGTGTTATGGGTCACAGTATTAAAGTGGTGATATTTCAGCAGGTTAAATCATCAGTCATGGCAGATAAAGCACAATACATTACATTGTAACACCTTGATTTGTAGAGATATAAATTGCCTTTATAATAAGGGCTGTTACTATATGGTGGCCTTATTATTGGCTGCTAAAATTAACGTAGATATACCCTCATCTTTCAAACTGTAGGTGTGTTGGCAACTTGCGTTCACCCGAATCACTTACTGATGTAAGCGCGTCGGGATGCCGCTTTCCTGCACTTGAAATCTATTGGGTATCGCCGTGTAAACCGAATTTGAAGAAGTGATGTAGGAACTAAGCATGAAACGTGCATTAACTTTGATTGGTATGTTATTCGCAACTTGCGTGGCGGGAAGTATCACTGCTGCCAATGCGACCGAGTATCCTCTACCGCCAGCCAATAGCCGTCTGATTGGCGAAAATACCACCTATGTTGTGCCAAACGATGGCCGCCCACTTGAGGCTATTGCAGCCGACTACAAAATCGGCTTACTGGGGATGCTGGAAGCAAACCCGGATGCTGACCCGTATCTGCCATTACCGGGATCCGTGTTAACTATCCCAACCCAGATGTTGTTACCTGATACCCCACGCGAAGGTATCGTTATCAATCTGGCGGAACTGCGCCTTTATTACTACCCGAAAGGCCAGAACAAGGTGATCGTGTACCCAATCGGTATCGGCCAGTTAGGGCGTAATACCCCAACGATGACCACCTCGGTCAGCCAGAAGATCCCGAACCCAACCTGGACGCCAACCGCGAATATCCGTAAGCACTATCTGGCTGAGGGTGTGACCTTGCCTGCGGTTGTTCCCGCTGGCCCGGAAAACCCGATGGGTCTGTTTGCGATGCGTCTGTCCGCGGGTAGTGGTGAGTACCTGATCCATGGCACTAACGCTAATTTCGGTATTGGTATGCGCGTCAGCTCCGGTTGCATTCGTTTACGTCCTGATGATATTGAAGCTCTGTTCAAATCAGTACCTAAAGGCACTCGCGTTCAGATCATCAACGAGCCGGTCAAATATTCGGTAGAGCCGGATGGTAAGCGTTATGTGGAAGTTCATCAGCCGTTGTCTCGCGTAGACAGTGATGACCCGCAAACGATGCCAATTGCGATCAGCAGCAGCCTGCAGAAGTTTATCGACGACAGCCAGACTGATGCACAAGTGGTGCAAAGCGCGATTGTACGTCGTGCTGGTATGCCGGTGATTGTGACGGTAGGCGCAGCGGCACCAGAGCAAGCTCCTGCTGCTGTAGCGCCTCAGAGCGAGCCACAGACTCAACCGCAGACCGAAGAGCAGCAACCGACTGAACAGCCGACGCCTAAGCTGGTTCAGCCAGGCCCGGTTTACTCCGCAGCCAACTAAGTCTCAGCTCCACCTTTACCATGGCTGCACGTCAGTCATGGTAAAGTTTATCACCCCTTTCTGAACTACCCCAATCAATGATGTAAGACAACTAGCCTAAGTGCCAGTTATGGCGCGTGACAGCCTTATTACGGCGTTTTGGCGCTAAAGGATAGGTTGGGTTGGGTTCGGTGGTTGGCGAGTTAGAGGGGCGGTTTACGAGGCAAAAAAAATGGCGCACATTGTGCGCCATTTTCATTCAGGAAGTAATATTACTTCTTGTAAGCGTGAGCTTGGTTGTCCAGACGTTGGTTAGCACGTGCTGCATCGTCTTTAGCTGCTTGAACGTCAGAACGGATTGCGTTCACGTCGTTGCTCAGTTGGTCAACTTTAGCGTTCAGAGTCTGAACGTCAGAAGACAGTTGATCGATTTTAGCATTGCTTGAACAACCAGCCAGCATAGTAGAAGCCAGAATTACCGCGCCCAGTACAAGTTTAGTACGATTCATTATTAACACCCTCTAGATTAAGTTAATCTCCATGTAGCGTTACAAGTATTACACAAAGTTTTTTCGAAAGAGAATAAATTTTTAGTGTTAGAGGGGTTTATTTTGATCGTTCGCTCAAAGAAGCATCTTGTTTTAAAAAAAAGTTAAAAAAACGAGACAAAACAGCCTGATTCTATGGGATAAGTCTTATTTGAGAAATGACTCTGGCAGGATTAGGATAAAATGGATTTTTTCGGAAAGTTTATTTGGTTCGCTTAAAAAAAGAAAACACCGCAATTGGAAGCGGTGTTTTTAATTAACGTTCAGTTGTGCGTGTTGAGATTATAACACGTGCACTGATGAAGTATTAGTGGTGCCACTTGGTACTAACGCACCAGACACCATGATAACCACGTCACCTTTCTGTGCCAGACCGCTGGCCAGCGCCGCTTCTTTACCGATGCGATAGAAATCATCCGTTGAAGCAATTTCGTTGACCAGTTGAGTGATCACGCCTTTGGTCAGAATTAACTGACGGGCCGTGGTTTCATTGGTGGTCAGTGCCAGAATAGTTGCAGTCGGGAAGTATTTACGCACTGATTTGGCCGATTTACCGCCACCTGTGGCGACGACAATCACTTTAGCTTCCAGTTTTTCTGCGGTTTCTACAGCACCACGGCAAACGGCTTCAGTGATACGCATTTTGCGATTATCATTCAGCGTTTCGATGCGGCTAGGCATGATACGGTCTGTACGCTCACAGATGGTCGCCATGATGGTGACAGACTCTAATGGGTACTTACCCTTAGCACTTTCACCAGACAGCATCACGGCGTCTGTACCGTCCAGGATGGCGTTAGCAACGTCGCCAGCTTCTGCACGGGTAGGGCGTGGGTTTTTGATCATGGAGTCGAGCATCTGAGTTGCAGTGATAACAACTTTGCGAGCACGATTACATTTTTCAATCATCATCTTCTGCGCGAAGATAACTTCTTCAACTGGGATCTCAACACCCAAGTCACCACGGGCCACCATGATGCCGTCGGATGCTTCCAGAATTTCGTCGAAGTTATTCAGACCTTCCTGGTTTTCGATTTTAGAGATGATTTGGATGTGGCCGCCACCGTGTGCTTTCAGGTGTTCGCGGATTTCCAGGACGTCTGAACGTTTACGGATAAAGGATGCCGCAACGAAGTCCACGCCTTGCTCACAACCAAAGATCAGGTCAGCTTTATCTTTTTCAGCCAATGCAGGCAACTGGATAGAGACGCCCGGCAGGTTAACGCCTTTGTTTTCGCCCAGATCACCGTTGTTCAGCACTTTACATACCACGGAGCTTTCAGTGACTTCAGTCACTTCCATGCCGATCAAACCATCGTCAACCAACACAGTGTTGCCGATTTTCAGGTCAGCAGCGAAACCTGGGTAGGTCACAGCAACGATAGTGTTGTTGCCAATCACGCTTTGGTCAGTGGTGAAAGTGAAAGTCTGACCTGCAACCAGAGCCGCATCTTTGCCGCCTTCCAGTTTCATGGTGCGGATTTCAGGGCCTTTGGTGTCCAGCAGAATACCCGCTTTCAGGCCAGTTTTCGCCATGACAGCACGGATATTCTTGATACGTTGACCATGCTCTTCATAGTCACCGTGGGAGAAGTTCAAGCGCATAACGTTCATACCTGCATTCAGCAGGTTCGTCAGCATCTCTTCGGATTCGGTTTTTGGACCGATGGTACAAACAATTTTAGTCTTTTTCATGACGGATTTTTTCTACAAGTTGTGATGGATAAAAAGCGAATATTCCGTTTAGTCGAGCAACGGAGTGGGGATCTGATTAGTGTCTGGTGTAAAGAAACATGCCCAAGAAGCAAAACATTACTAAGAATAGATGACAGTTGTGGAAGTTGAGCGGAAAACTTTAGCACGAGGCTAAGCGCATGATCGGTATACGACGGCGTATAGGGGAGTTGTATTTTTTTAGCGTATCTACAGATCAAGAGGCTGAAACCATTCAACTGAAACGACGGTTCGTATTATAAGCGGTAACTAACGGGAAATGAAATAGAAAACAGGAACTCATTGCCGTTTTTTATAAAAAGGGGAGGTTAGTCGCGCAAACAGTAAGAATAATGCTTGGTTTGTTGCGCAACAAATATTTGTTTTAACACTTTTAACAAATTCATTGATGAAAACAGGATATTGAGCGCGACAGAATATCAGTGAGGATTGAGAAGTCAGGGGGAATAAAATCGGGAATATTGAGAACATCGAGAATCGCAGAGTGGTGCGTCCGAATGGACTCGAACCATCGACCCCCACCATGTCAAGGTGGTGCTCTAACCAACTGAGCTACGGACGCACATTACCCTACAAATAATAAGATTGGTGCGTCCGAATGGACTCGAACCATCGACCCCCACCATGTCAAGGTGGTGCTCTTAACCAACTGAGCTACGGACGCAATACCCTAATCTTATTACCTGCCATCAATGCTGACAGCGGGGACGAATATTAACGATCCGCCCGACTGCTGGCAAGGAGAAAAACACAATATTCACCGCAAACTCACGTAATTGCTGCGCTTTTACTCATTGCGCTGTTTTTTTCCTCACCTTTTCGCTTGCTTAAGCATTAATCGCCAGTTTGACTCCAGCAATTAATGCTTAGCTAGTCTTGCCTAGTGTGCTGCTTTTTGCAGGATAAACTCCGTTGGTTGTTTTTGTAACCAACGGATGCGCAAGGCCATTAAGATAGCCGCAGCGGTTAAGCCGATAACAAACCCAATCCAGAACCCCTGTGGCCCCATGGCGGGTACAATATAGTCGGTCAGTCCCAGCAGGTAACCGCTTGGTAACCCCAGCAACCAATAGGCGGTAAAGGTAATAAAGAAGATCGAACGGGTATCTTTATAGCCACGTAACACACCGCTGCCGATCACCTGAATGGCATCAGACAACTGATAGAGCGCAGCCAGCAGCATCAAATGGGAGGCCATCATCACGACTTCAGGTGTTTTGTTATACAGCAGGGCAATGTGTTCGCGGAAAATAACCGTAAACACCGCGGTTACGCAGGCCAGCATCAAACCGACAGCAATACTGGTATAAGCTGCGACCTTTGCTTGATCAACCGAACCTTGCCCGAGGCGGAAGCCGACACGAATAGTGGCCGCCACACTCAGTGACATCGGCAACATAAACATCAGTGAGCTAAAGTTGAGCGCGATCTGGTGCCCGGCAACCGCGACTATGCCTAGTGGCGAAACCAGTAATGCCACCACAGCAAATAGGGTCACTTCGAAAAACAGTGCCAGTGCAACAGGTAGACCCAGGCCGCCCAAACGTTTCATCACTTGCCAGTCTGGTGCTGCAAACCCTTTTTCCAGTTTGATGTCTTGCTGCGAGCGAGCGCGGGTAACATACCACCGCATCATCAGGAACATTACCCAGTAGACGGTTCCGGTGGCCACCCCACACCCCACACCCCCTAAAGCCGGTGCGCCGAACTTACCGTAGATGAAAATATAGTTAATAGGAATATTAACCAGCAAACCAATAAAACCTATCACCATCCCCGGTTTTGTTTTGGACAATCCTTCGCACTGATTACGCAGCACCTGAAAGAATAGATAACCGGGCGCGCCCCACATAATGGCATGTAAGAAACCAACCGCTTTATCTGCCAATATTGGATCAATATTATGCATTTGCTTAATAACGTGGTCGCTATTATATAGCACCAACATAATGAGCAGTGAAACGCAGAACGCCAGCCAAAATCCTTGCCTGACTTGATGGGCAATCTGGTTACGCCGCCCTGAACCATTAAGTTGGGCAACCGTAGGGGTTAGCGCCAGCAGTAAACCATGGCCGAATAAGATAGCCGGTAGCCAGATAGATGTCCCCACGGCCACCGCAGCCATATCGGTTGCGCTGACAGAACCGGCCATAATGGTATCAACCACGCCCATCGCAGTTTGAGACAATTGCGCGATGACGACGGGAATAGCGAGAGCCAATAAGCTACGCGCCTCTACGATGTACTTCTGCACGTATGCACCTTTTTTATTTATTGAGGTTATTTATCGCAAAATAAGCGCTAAATAAAATAGCGGAAAAACGATATATCCAAAGCGCTTGGGGCTGTAGGTAGCAAGCAAAGCCCGATGGGCTGACGTAGGTCAGTGATTCGGGAGAGAAAAAGTCGCTAGCAACCCTACAACGTCAAGAAATAAGCGTATTAAAGATTGTACCTCCTCGTCGAGCTTAAGCAATCCTTGTCATTAAAAATCAGCAAAATACCGCGTAGGCAGTTTTTTATTCTAAGTGGTTTGGTTTTCCCTCTCTTCTGAGGCAAAATCAACGCAGAGAGCACTTCTTTTTACAGATAACTGATGAGAGGCATGGCGTATGTTTACCGGTATTGTTCAAGGCACCGCGCCGGTGGTTGCCATCGAAGAAAAATCCAATTTTCGTACTCATGTGGTAGAAATGCCAACTGAGATGCTGCCTGAATTAGCCTTAGGCGCTTCTGTTTCCCACAATGGCTGTTGCCTGACGGTCACTGCGGTTGAAGGTAATCGGGTTAGCTTTGATTTGATGAAGGAAACACTGCGTATCACTAACCTGGGCGATATTAAGGTGGGTGACGTGGTTAATTTGGAGCGCGCAGCTAAATTCAGTGATGAAATTGGTGGGCATCTTATGTCCGGCCATATTATTTGTACCGCTGAAATTACCAAAATTTACACATCAGAAAATAACCGTCAGATCTGGTTTCGTATGCCCAACGTTGATCTGATGAAATATGTATTACATAAAGGTTTTATCGGTATTGATGGCATCAGCCTGACTATCGGTGAAGTGATAGGCAACCGTTTTTGTGTGCATCTGATCCCGGAAACACTGGCACGTACCACGCTAGGTAAAAAGCGCTTAGGGCATAAGGTCAATATCGAGATAGACCCGCAAACGCAGGCAGTAGTGGATACCGTTGAGCGAGTACTGGCGCAGCGCGATATTGTCCATGCGACGGAGGCCGTGGAAAAAACGGTGCGTGAGTCGTGAGTCGTGAATAGGTAGAGCCACAGTAGGATAAAAGTGAAGCAGGGGTTGATGCCCCTGCTATCAAACCAGTGATGTTTAAACCGTGGTGCGCTTAACGGGGAACCCGAATACCGTCTTCTACTCCATTAGGGCTAAACAGAACTTGCCATAATTGAATGTCTCTGGCGCGGAATGCCCCGGCACAAGCATTCAGATAATAGCTAAACATCCGTTCAAACCGCGAAGAGTAATTCTGCGCCAGAGTTGGCCATGCCGCTTGGAAACGGGCATACCAGGCCATTAATGTTCGGTCATAATCTGCGCCGAAATTATGCCAGTCTTCCATGATAAAATAGGGCTCGCTGGCCTGAGCAATATGTTTCACGGACGGTAGGCAACCATTAGGGAAAATATATTTATTAATCCACGGATCAATACTGAGATCAGTCCGATTAGCGCCAATGGTGTGCAGCAAGAACAACCCATCAGGTTTTAAATTGCGATTTACCACATCAAAATAGGTGCGGTAATTCTTTGGCCCCACATGCTCGAACATCCCCACCGACACAATACGATCAAACTGTTCATTCAGATCACGATAGTCCTGCAGCAGGATAGTGACATCCAAACCTGCGCAGCGCTCTTGCGCCAATTTTTGCTGTTCCGCTGAAATGGTCACCCCTGAGACAGAGACCCCGTAATGGCGGGCAGCATAAGCGGCAAGCCCACCCCAGCCACAACCGATATCGAGCAACTTCATGCCCGGAGCCAATTGCAGTTTTTCGCAGATCATCCGCAGCTTATTTTCCTGCGCTTGCTCAAGGGTGGTGGCGTCTTTCCAGTAGCCGCAGGAGTATTGCATATTGGGGTCGAGCATGAGACTAAACAGATCATTACCTAAGTCATAATGCTCTTTGCCGACAATCCAGGCGCGTTTCTTTGATTGCAAATTAATAACGCGGGCGGCGGCAATACGTAAAGTATCTTTGAGATGGTGTGGAAGTTGATTTTCCAGGCCAGCACGGAGAACTCGCTGGAAAAAGATATCCAAACGATCACACTCCCACCAGCCGTCCATATAACTCTCACCTAATCCCAAAGATCCTTCTTGTAATACCCGCTTAAAAAAGTCTGGGTTATTAACTTGAATGTCAAAGGGGCGTGAGCCATTGATTTCAATATCAGCCCGGTTCAGCATCTCTTGCACTATGCGGAACCACGGATTTTCTTGAATGCTCTGGTCTTCTATACAGGATGAACTCATAGCTTCTCCATCACTTTCTTCTGACTTATGACCCGCGATAATTATCTATATGCGCGAATACATACCAATTAGGTTGTTGTGACCTTGGTGTCTGATATCCGTTACGGACAGAGGAAGATTAAGAAGAAACCCTAATTATGTTTTGGTTTAGGGCAACTCATCCATAAGAGTAAATGTGACGCAATCCACGCGCACAGAAAGTGCTTAAGATAATGCTTTTTTTTAATGATATTGTAACTGGTTAAACCGAGTATAGGCTTGCCGGGACGCTTTCTCAATACTAAATCGTTCCCGGCTTTTATGCCGCTTAGTGACTATTTCTATTGAAAATTAATTCCCTTTTTATCTTTTCGCAGCGCATAGCAATGAATGCCATATCCCAATAGTGCTAAAACAACCGTCGACAGCATGACCGTCACTGTTGCCAGCAATGCCTGGCTGATAAAAGCGGACACCATCATGCTCGCGACAAAACACAAACCTAGCTGAAGCGTGTTTTGCAGTGCAGCGGCTTTACCCGTGTTCGCCGGAAAAGGCATTAACGCATTTGCTACGATAATAGGGTAGCAGGCACCATTCACAAGCGCCATTATGCAGAAAGGAATAAGTAAGCTCACCAGTGTCGGTGTGGTAAAGGTTGCGATGAGATAGAGCGCGATCATGCTGGCGCTATAGCCCGCTAACAGCCAAGGCAGCAGGGTGTTTCCTTTTATGCGAGTCAGAGCACTACGACAACCGAAACCGCCTAAGAGGAAAGCCAGTGTCTGCGGAACATAGCTTAAACCGATAGCGTTCGGGCCATATCCCATGTTGCCCAGAATAAAAGGTGAACCGGTTAACCAGGCGAAGAATCCGGCACTACATGCGGCGAACATCATCACGTTGCCGCTAAACAGTGGCGATTTCAATAACTGGTAGAAACTGATCCTGGTCTTACTTTGATCGATTTTATCAGTTGCGGATTTTTTCCGCTCTTTCAGCCGTGCCGTTGGGATCAGCAGCAGCAGGGTAATGGCCAGCAGAACGACAAAAATGGCGCGCCAACTGAAGTGATTTAACAACCAGGCACCCAGCAAAGGTGCCAGTGCCGGCGACAACGCCACCAGCGGCATAATGGTGGCAAATACACGGTTGGCTTTACCGTCGCGATAACGATCCACCACCAAGGCTTGCCAGCTCACGGCCGCAGAACAGACCCCCACCGCTTGAATAAAACGCAGGATTAATAACTGCGTGGCTGTCTCAACCCACAAAATCCCCAGACAGCCGATGGCAAATAACCCCAGCCCGACTAACAGCACCGGTTTACGGCCTATTTTATCGGATACTGGCCCCCAGATAAGTTGGGCGATAGCGAAACCCGCGAGGAAGATACTCAGGCTGGCACTGATGGCACCGGCGGAGGTTTGCAGTTCTTGTTGCATTGCGCCAAAGGCGGGCAAATACATGTCGGTGGCCAGGTAACCCAGCATACTTAAGCCGGCCAGGTAGAACATGAAGCTAGATGTGGTTTTCATTCTTTATTCTCAATTTGAAAATGTTGCAGGCGCTGCTGTTGTAAATATATTGTTGTTGTAAATGTATTATTACAGGCAATTTTATTGCGGGGGGCATTCTATCCGGCGAGTGATTCTATTGTGAAACGGTAATATTTGCGCCATGCTATCAAAATATTTGATATCTGAATGGTTGAGCAAAAGGAGCCGGAAATAATGTGGTCTGAATACTCACTGGAGGTGGTTGACGCGGTCGCGCGTACCGGTAGCTTCAGTGCCGCCGCTCAAGAATTGCACCGCGTGCCATCGGCGATAAGTTATACCGTGCGCCAGCTTGAAGAGTGGCTGGCGGTACCGCTGTTTGAACGGCGTCATCGTGATGTAGAATTAACCGCTGCCGGCGTGGTTTTTATCAAAGAAGCTCGCGATGTTATCAAAAAAATGAATGGCACCCGCCGACAATGCCAACAAGTGGCGAATGGCTGGCGGGGGGAATTAACCATTGTGGTGGATAAAATCGTCAAACCACAGCGAAGCCGCCGCTTAATCCTCGATTTCTATCGACATTTTCCTGATATAGAATTACGGGTACGTTATGAGGTGTTCAATGGCGTCTGGGATGCGCTGGTGGACGGGCAGGCTGAAATGGCCATCGGAGCCACTCGTGCTGTGCCAGTGGGAGGGCGGTTTGTTTTTCGCGACATGGGCTTTTTAAGTTGGCAATGTGTGGTGAGTGTCGAACATCCATTAGCGCGGTTAACCGGGCCACTGACCGATGATCAGCTACGGCCTTACCCCTCACTTTGTCTGGAGGATACCGCGCGAAACCTGCCGAAACGGGACACCTGGACGCTAGATAATCAGCAGCGGCTGGTGGCACCGGACTGGGCGGCGGGGATTGACTGCCTGTGCGCGGGGTTATGTGTTGGCATGGTGCCTGCACATATGGTCTCGCCGCTGATTGCGCAAGGGAGACTGGCGGCGCTCACCTTGGCTGAACCACTACCGGATAGCCCATGCTGCCTCACGTGGGAGCAGAACAACCATTCGCCTGCACTGGCATGGTTGCTGGAGTATTTGGGTGACAGTGTCACGCTAAATGCTGAGTGGCTGAAAGACAACAATCAATCATCAGCAAGTGAGTGACGGCACTAGCAACTGACGGCAAATAACAGCGCCGATAGCAGAGTTTGCTACCGGCAGCAGAGAATTAACGGCGATAATCGCGGAACGGGCCATCCGCAACAGAACGTCGCTCGACCAGTTTCGGGTGCACCTCAATGGTCTGGGGATCTTCGCGCTTGCTGACAATACGGTCGAGCAACATCGCAAAAGCGGTTTCCCCCAATCGCTCTTTTGGCTGATGAATGGTGGTCAGCGCGGGGGAGAAATAGCGCGCGTTGCGCACATTGTCATACCCGATCACTGAAATATCCTGCGGCACCCGCAAGCCCAGCTCATCGGCCGCGCAAATTGCGCCCATCGCCATAATATCGCCGCCACAGAATACCGCGGTCGGGCGATGTTTTTGCGTCAGAATCTGGTGCATGGCTTTATAACCGGATTCCGGTTCGAAATCGCCTTGAACCACCCATTCATCACGCACTGTGATATTGGCCTCTTCCAGCGCTTTCAGGAAGCCCTGATGGCGACCACCACCCGTATTACGGGATAGTTGACCGGGGATCGCGCCGATATCACGATGGCCGCGCTCAATCAGATAACGTCCAGCCAAATAACCGCCTTCAAAGGCGTTATCGATAATAGAGTCAGTAAAGTCGCCACGCGCCGTGCCCCAATCCATCACCACCATCGGGATATTACGATAATCTTCGAGCATCCCCAGCAGCTGCTCAGGATATTCTGAACACATCACCAGCAGCCCATCAACACGCTTTTGTGCCAGCATCGCCAGATAGGCTTTCTGTTTATCCAGATTATTATGAGAGTTACATAAGATCAGTGTGTAACCCTTGCTATAACAACTGTTTTCAACTGCTTCGATCACTTCAGCAAAATAGGGTGCTTCGCTGGATGTTGCCAGCAAACCAATTGATTTGGTGTGATTAACTTTCAAACTGCGGGCTACAGCACTGGGCGAATAATGCAGTTCTTTGATGGCCGCCCACACGGCAGCCTTGGTATTTTCGGCGACGAAACGAGTTTTGTTAATCACGTGCGAAACGGTGGTGGTGGACACACCCGCGTGTTTGGCCACATCTTTAATCGTTGCCATAAAAAAATAACTCCTAAGCTTACCTGTTACAGTAGGTAAGTATTATGTTAATCGTTTGCCTGCAGACTCGAAAACCACTCAGACAGAAGCATGTTATTGGGCTGGAAAATGGAATCAGCGGGTTGTCTGAGAGTATTTATTGGACGTTATTGGTCGGTATGCAGTTATGAACTGCGAATTTTGGCTGATCTGGAGGAAAAGTGAAAGAGGTATTCAAAGTTATAAAGTGCGTAATGAGCACAAGATTTTTTTTCTGAATTGTGGGAAGATATTTTAACACACTAACTATGTGCCTTTTTCCTACTACAAACTGACCGGCTGAGGAATTTTTATGGATACCAATCTGAAAATGTCGCTGATTACGACTGTTGGTGCGCTGGCGATGATTATTGCCTTTAGCTTCGTGGCGGTAATGAATTAATTAACCCGCTTGCCGGTAAATTAGTTAAGTAGGGCGGTTTACCCGCCCTTAATTATTTCTTGATGTGCTAACACATCGTCTCGCACTTATTGCCTTATCAGGCTAAATTCTTCTCAACGAATGACCAGTTAACCAGCGCCCAGAAATTTTCCAGGTATTTTGGCCGCGCATTGCGGTAATCAATGTAATAAGCATGTTCCCACACATCTACCGTCAGCAACGGTTTATCCGTGGTAGTCAGCGGGGTTGCCGCATTAGACGTACTCACAATCGCCAGCGTGCCATCTGCTTTTTTAACCAGCCAAGTCCAACCTGCGCCAAAGTTTTTCACGGCGGCATCGGTAAATTGTGCTTTAAATTCAGCAAAAGAACCAAATGATTGATTAATGGCATCAGCCACTTTACCCGTCGGCTCACCACCACCATTTGGTGACAAACAGTGCCAGTAGAAAGTATGGTTCCAGACTTGGGCCGCATTGTTAAAGAGACCACCGCTGGAGGTTTTTACGATCTCTTCCAGCGTCTTGCCAGCAAACTCAGTATCTTTAATCAGATTATTGAGGTTAATCACATAGGTGTTGTGGTGTTTGCCGTAATGGTACTCCAGTGTTTCAGCTGAGATATGGGGTTCCAGCGCATTTTGTGCATAAGGTAATGCCGGTAATTCAAAAGACATAGCTCTCTCCTTTCGGGTTGCTCAGGGTGTTTGCTCCTCAAATCCCATCAATAGCCGCAGGCCATGATGTGGCGAAGAGCGGTTAAAAGCGTAATTGTTGTATTTTTGTTGTGGGTATTAATCTTAACAATTTTCGACAGGAATGACAGTTATAACCACAATATTAGTATGGTAATGGTGTCGGCATCATCCAGGATAGATCACTGGGGTAACAGGAGTTAGGGGGTGGAGCACTCACACCCAGCAGCAGCGCTGGCTGTGAGTTGAAGGATTAGCGGATAGTTTTAGGTGTGACCACGCGACGAGCGCCGACATAGTGATCTTGCCAGTAGTCGTTATCCAACATGCTAATGCGGATCTCTTCGCCAGTACGCGGGGACTGAATAAACTTGCCGTTGCCTAAATAGACACCGACATGATCGGCAACGCCGCGATTAGCGATATTGAAGAACACCAGATCACCACTCTCTAATTCAGCACGTTTGACTGGCGCGGCATCACGCAAATGGTACATCTCGTTAGCAGTTCGCGGCATTTTTATTCTGATGACATCTTTATAGGCGTAATAAATAAGCCCACTGCAATCAAAACCGGTATTCGGCGAGGTGCCGCCCCAACGATAAGGTTTACCGACTTGTTTCATCAGTTTGCTCATTGCAGTTTGCTTTGCATGTTGGTAGCGCTTTTTATGGGCAGGGCTAAGCTTAATTTTATTATTTGCTACTAATTCTGTGCCAGCTTTACCTTGAGTTTTATTTCGATGCCGACCATAAGCAATTTTTTCTGTTTTTTTGACCGCCGCCACTTTTTTATTGGCCGCTGTTTTAGTATTCGTCTTTTTGGCACTGCTCGTTTTTTTTGTGGCCGGTTTACTCACTTCTTGCGCTTTCTTTTTAATGGTTTTCGTCGTGTTACTGGCTATGCTCTTTTTATTGTTGCTGACTACAGTTTTATTTGTGCTGGTTTTGCTGATGGAAGTTTTATCGCTGGTTATTTTCGCTTTCTTAGTACTTTTATCAGCTTTTCGCTTTTTACGATCATCAGGGCTGGCTTGGCTGACCTGACCTTTCTTCTGTTCCGCCGACACCTGTGCCTGCGGCGACGCATGCGCCAAATTTAAGAATAGTTGGGTAAACAGCAGCACAAACAGCGTAAGAATTAAACGCATAATAACGCTACCAACCTTAGCCCTGAGATGAATATGAAGAGTCACAGTATTGCCGAAACTCAGGATATAAAAAAGCGAAGAGATACAGGATTCTAATCGATATTGTGAGAAAACGTTAATGGCTTCACAATTGTAGCTTATTTATGCTCTCAACGAGCTTAAATCAACCATTCGTCAACGAGTTATATTCGTCGTATTTGAAAGCGCAGGGTTGTTAGCTACACTCATTCGTCCGAATCACTTACTTGGGTTAGCTCATCGGGATCCATTTGCTTGCTACTTACCTGCGGTCCCAATGATTTAGGGTATTATTGAAATCGACTCCCGCCACTCTATAACGAAGATATTAGTGAAGTGATGGGATCAAAAATGTTATTCTTAATGCACATATTTGTAGCTGGCAGATAACTTTTTGCTGATAGCATAAAGCCCCTGCAAAAGATGGCGTTTTATTCCAGCGGTGACAGTCGCTACAATAGACCGGACGTAATAATGATATTGAGTAAAAAGCATTGTAGCCATGATATGGCTTGAGGAAGCAAGAAATGACGACGATTGATAAAATTCAGCGCCAGATAGCAGAAAACCCAATCCTGCTGTACATGAAGGGCTCGCCAAAGCTGCCAAACTGCGGTTTCTCTGCTCAGGCTGTGCAGGCGTTATCTGCCTGTGGCGAACGCTTTGCTTATGTTGATATCCTGCAAAATCCGGATATTCGGGCTGAGCTGCCAAAATATGCCAATTGGCCGACATTCCCGCAGCTGTGGGTAGATGGCGAATTAGTTGGCGGTTGCGACATTCTGATGGAAATGTATCAGCGTGGTGAATTGCAACAACTGCTGAAAGAGACCGCAGATAAGTACCGTTCACAGGAAGATCAACCCGCTGCAGAGTAATGTGCGCTGGTGGTCAGTGAAACAAAAAAGGTGGCTTACGGGCCACCTTTTCATATTTCTAACATGCCGTTTTCTGATAAAAAACGCGTTACTCGGACTCTCCCGCCGGTATTGGCCAGCCGCCCAATTTCTTCCAACGATTAACCAGCTCGCAGAATAGCTTTGCGGTTTGCATTGTGTCGTATAAGGCCGAATGCGCCTGGCTGCTATCAAACGGAATGCCTGCGGTTAGGCAGGCTTTTGCCAACACGGTTTGCCCCAGCACCAGCCCGCTAAGGGCGGCGGTATCAAAAGTGGCGAACGGATGGAACGGGTTGCGCTTTAAACTCGCTCGCTCAGCCGCAGCCATGACAAAACTGTGATCGAAATTGGCGTTGTGCGCCACGATGATTGCCCGGTTACAGCCTTGATCTTTGAGCCCTTTACGAACCGCTTTAAAAATGGCGTGTAAGGCATCGTGTTCACTCACTGCACCACGTAAAGGGTTGGTAGGGTCAATCCCATTAAACGCCAGTGCTTCAGGTTGCAGATTGGCACCTTCAAAGGGTTCTACATGAAAATGTAGCGTTTCATCAGGCAGCAACCATCCCTCTTGATTCATCTGCAAAGTCACGGCGGCAATTTCTAATAATGCATCGGTTTGAGCATTAAAACCGGCGGTTTCTACATCAATTACTACGGGGTAATACCCACGAAAACGGCCACTCAGGGCGTTAAGGTCACTTTTATCTGCCATCAGTTTCTTATCTTCATCGAATTCAGCACACATTATGTCAAATTTTGGCGCAGGATGCAGGGGGATATCGCGATGATAAAAAAGGCACCGTGCTGGTGCCTGTTGGTTAATCAATTTCCGAGGCCGTGTCCGGCGCTCTTATTCTCGATTAACTCGATTTTATAGCCGTCCGGATCTTCGACAAACGCAATGATGGTATTGCCACCTTTGACCGGGCCTGCTTCACGGGTGACTTTTCCACCCGCCTGACGAATTTGGTCACAAGTGGCGGCAACATCATCCACACCCAGCGCCAAATGGCCAAATGCACTCCCCATCTCGTAGCTCTCTACGCCCCAGTTATAGGTCAGCTCAATCACTGAGCCTTCACTTTCATCGCTATAACCGACGAACGCCAGCGAGTATTTATACTCGGTATTTTCGCTGGTACGCAGTAAACGCATCCCTAATACCTTGGTGTAGAAATCGATGGAGCGTTGCAGATCACCGACGCGGATCATGGTATGGAGTAAGCGCATAATATCCTCTGTTTACATTTTGCCTGGTTTTTGGGCAAGGGTGACGAAAACCAGGTTCAAGTATAGCCCCGGCAATTAAATCAGTTCAATGGGTTACAGAAAATGAAGCGGGGCAAATCATCACGGCCAGACCTAGCCTGACCGTGATGAGATAAGTCGATTAGCTGGTAGAACTCATTACAGCGTCGGGTAATCAGTGTAACCCTTAGCACCGCCGCCGTAGAATGTTTCGCCGTCAGGCTCATTCAATGGGGCATGTTGTTGCAGGCGAGCGACTAAATCTGGGTTAGAAATATAGCTGCGACCAAAAGCCACAGCATCAATAAAGCCTTTCTCAATCAGATCTTCGGCCTTCTCGGCGGTATAGGCACCCGCGCCGACAATGACACCTTTGAAGCGCGCACGAACGGCATCACGGAACGCCTCTGAGTAAGGTTTACCACCGGCCCAATCTGGCTCGGAGATGTGCAGGTAAGCGATATGACGTTTGTTTAATTCATCAATCAGATACAGTGCCGCTTCTTCCTGATCTTCGCCATTATCCAGACCATTGAACGGCCCTAATGGGGAAATACGGATACCAATATGTTCAGCACCCCATTCAGTTGCGGTGGCATCAACCACTTCCAGTGTCAGGCGGGTACGGTTTTCGATGCTACCACCGTATTGGTCGGTACGCTGATTTGAGGCGGGAGACATAAACTGATGCAGCAAATAGCCATGGGCGGCATGGAGTTCGATATAGTCAAAACCCGCTTCGCGAGCATTGGCTGTTGCCTGACGGAAATCATTAATGATGCCCGGGATCTCTTCTGTTTCCAACGCGCGCGGGGTGGAGCAGGGAACGCGCACCCAGGCACCGTTTTCATCGCGCACTGTGGTGCGGGTATCAGCGGCAATAGCTGAAGGCGCTACTGGCGCTTGTTGGCCGGGCTGCAAGCTATTGTGCGAAATGCGTCCAACATGCCACAGCTGCACGGCAATATGTCCACCTTCCTCATGTACCGCCTGAGTGATTTTCTTCCACGCGTTCAACTGCTCCTGAGTGTGTAATCCTGGTGCTCCCGCGTAGCCTTTCGCCTGGAAAGATATTTGGGTTGCTTCAGTGATAATCAAACCGGCACTGGCCCGTTGACGATAATATTCCGCCATTAAAGGGGTTGGGATATCACCTGGCTCAATACTGCGTAAGCGAGTCAGTGGTGCCATAAATACACGGTTTGGCAAAGTGAGCGCGCCAACCTTCAAAGGGGAGAACAGTTTAGCAGTCTTCATGGTGCATCCTATATTAATAGACCAGTCAACTAGTGGCTGGGTAAATCCTGAAGCACAAAGTTTGCGATCAGAACCATTGGATTATTGGGTCGGTGGTAGCATCAATTCGATACTTTCTAGCGCACAGGTCAGCGGGGTAACGGAACGTTTTACCTTAGCCCGCAATGCAGCACCCAGCCACAAGGCATAGAGTGTTTCTGCGGTTGCGGCCGGAGAGAGCATGGTGCGCAGCGAGCCCTCTTCAATCCCGGCTTCGATGGCATCTTGCAAACGACCAATCACTCGTGCAGTGCCGATATCCAGCGCGTGGCGCATGGGTTCGGATAGATCACTCACTTCAGCTGATAGTTTAACCGCCAGACAAGCGTTGTGGCACTCGCTGCCGCAATAGTTAGCAATAGATTGAGCAAAATAGTGCAGCAAATGGTGACGTTTATCGCCTTGCGAGCCAGTAAGCAGACTCTCCATTGCAGCGTCATAACGATCAAAATAGCGCTGTAACATCGCCTCACCAAATACTTCCTTCGAGCGGAAATAGTGATAAAACGAGCCTTTCGGAATACCCGCAGTGCTGAGTAGCAGGCTAAGCCCCATGCCATTAAAGCCAAGGCGCAGACTAAGACTTTCACCCGTTGCTAACAGGTAATCACGGGTGTCTACATGTGTGTGCTGTATTTTGTTCATGCCGCAGAGCGTAATAGACCGATCGGTCTAGGTCAATAAAAAAATGCCAGCGAATAGCTTCACTGGCATTAACTGGCTGTTTTTCTATCGAAAATTCATCAGTGGTTTTGGCTCATCTGTTAGCCCTGAGTGCGGCATTTCTCCAGCAAATCCATCCCAGATTGATATTCATTGGTTTGAATGTTCATCATGCCCAATAGGGTATGGAAGAGATTATCCTGTGAAATTTCATCATGTTGTGCGCTCTTGGCTAAGCACTGGCGATCGATGTCATAGTTTTTTGTATATTCAGGCGATAACCACATTAAAAAAGGAATGTGGGTTTGCTGACTAGGGGCGAACATATAAGGTGTTCCGTGCAAATACATGCCATTTTCGCCCAATGACTCGCCGTGATCAGAGAGATAAACCAGTGCGGTATTAAATCTGGCACTCTGCTGTTGCAGCAATTTAATGGTGTTATTCAACATGGCATCAGTATAAAGAATCGAATTATCGTAAGTATTCACCAGCTCCTGTGAGGTGCAATCCTGAATTTGGTTGCTATCGCAGGTTGGGGCGAACTGGCGTATCTCAGGAGTAGAACGGCGGTAATAAGCGGGACCGTGGCTGCCCATTTGGTGTAATACGATGACCCCGTCACCTTGTAGCCCATTGATATAATTATCCAACTTATAGAGTAGCGCGTTATCTAAGCAGACACCATTCTCGCAGTCGGTGGTTAATTGCAGCTGTGTCACATCCTGATGGGGAATGCGGTCACAGGCTCCTTTACAGCCACCATCATTTTCACGCCACAAAACATTCAACCCAGCGCGGGCAAGAATATCCATCAAGCCCTCCTGATGGCTGGCCAGTGTGGCATCATAATTTTTACGCGGCATATTGGAGAACATGCACGGCACGGAAATCGCGGTTTCAGTACCACAGGATGAGGCATTCTTAAAATAGGTCACATCCTGTTTTTGCAGGCGCGGGTTGGTCTCGCGACCATAGCCACCTAAGGAGAAGTTCTCGGCACGGGCAGTTTCTCCCACCACCAAAATCACCAAAGTTCTCTTCTGTTGCCCACTGATCACCGGCCCTTTATGGGCATCTTCACCAATCTTCACCAGCGACATGTTGCTGGCGAAATATTTATGTTTGGCAAATTGAAAACTGCCGCTGACAAAATTAGATGGCGTAAGCATCTTAACGATGCTTTTATTGTTGCGGATCAGCGAGGCGTAATCTTTATAAAACAGCGTCGCGACCAGCATGATAATGACCGCTGATAGCAGAATATTTGCCGCCCGTAGCCCCAGCATGTACCACCAGGGGCGGGTTGCCTGAATACGCACGAAGCAGATAATGATGGCAGGAATGATACCGAGCACCAGCAGCCAGAGCGCCATGCGTGGCGTGAAAAGGGCGGTCGCTTCCTGTGAGTTGGTCTCAAAGGCGTTTTGCATCATATTGGCGTCGATCACGGCACCATAGCTGAACATAAAGTAGTTGGCCGCCGCACCGCCCAATAAAAACAGAATAATGATCGGCTTGCGCAGCAAGGGAACGGCCAACAGGCTAAAAATGATATTGAGTGCGCAGAAAATAACCAGCGGAATGGTTGCGGCGAAGAAATAGTTTTCACTGCTGTCAAAACGGATCAACGACCAGGCTTTACTAATAAACAGCGCATTATGACAGAGGGTAAAAAACAGCGCACAGCTGAGAATAAAACCGAGACTGTTACACTGTAACTTATATCGAACATTCATCGTGAAAATTGAATCCTAGAGTTCACTAATTGCATGAATGATATCGATTGAAACTTAAGATAACCTTAGCGGTATAGTGGCGCGCGGCACTGTTTGGCGGGTTTTATCCGACGGGGTAAAATAGAGGCTTGCCAGCAGTGGCGAAGCAGGCTTCAATTAAGATATAGCTGAAACACTCAGTTCTTTAGGTATCTTAGCAGCAGGAGGCCGCGTGGCTCAGCAACTTGAGTTTTTCGACATTCCCAGTCCATGCCGTGGTATCTGCCAAACAGATGACCGTGGTTTTTGTCGTGGCTGTATGCGCAGCCGTGATGAGCGTTTTAACTGGATCAAAATGAGTGATCCGCAAAAACGGGATGTCCTGCGGCTGTGTCGCCAACGGCTACTGCGATTGCAACGCGCTAACAAGCAGCCGGATGAGCCGCTGCAAGATCAACCTTCTCTGTTCTAACGAGCCGTGCATTTTTAGCCTTTATGGCTATTTAGTCGCTCAGCCCCCAATTGACCCTTAATTCGTTGCTCAGGGAGGATTTAACCTTTCTGTCGGTTGTGTATGCTGAGGGCATACTAATAAATGAGGCAGCTAATAATGGATACACGTACTCAACTGGCACCCCTTGGGCCTGAATTTTCTCGCATGATTTGCGGTTACTGGCGATTGATGGAGTGGGAGATGACTCCCGCGCAGTTGTTGGGCTTTATCGAGCAACATATTGAATTGGGTATTACCACGACAGATCACGCAGATATTTACGGTGGTTATCAATGTGAGCAGGCATTCGGGCAAGCATTGCGCCTTAAACCGGCTTTGCGTCAGCAACTGGAACTGGTGAGCAAATGTGGCATTGCTACTACCGCGAAATCAGAGCATGCGCTGGGGCATTACATCACTGATCGCTCACACATTATCAAAAGCGCTGAGCAGTCACTGACGCATTTACATACTGATTACCTGGATCTGCTGCTGATCCACCGCCCAGATCCCCTGATGGATGCTGATGAAGTGGCTGAAGCTTTCACTCAGTTGCACCAAAGCGGCCAGGTGAAACATTTCGGCGTGTCGAACTTTACGCCCGCACAATTTAGTTTGCTGCAATCGCGGTTACCATTCTCGCTGGTGACTAATCAGGTTGAAATTTCACCGCTACATCAGCCCGCCATTGTGGATGGCACCCTTGATGCCTGCCAACAGCTGCGCATTAAGCCGATGGCCTGGTCTTGCCTGGGGGGCGGGCGTTTGTTTAGCGACCCAGAGTTCCAGGCGCTACGTGATGAGTTGCAGGCAGTGGCCGATGAAATCGGTGCTGAAAGTATTGAACAGGTGGTTTATGCTTGGATCCTGCGTTTGCCATCGGCCCCATTACCTATCATCGGTTCCGGTAAGATAGAGCGAGTTAAAGCAGCATGGGCTGCGCTCTCCCTGACGATGACTCGCCAGCAGTGGTTCCGCATTCGCCGTGCCGCCCTTGGTTATGATGTGCCTTAAGACTCTATGCGCCAGTGAGTTTCAAGCTGGCGCAGCTTGCTGCTCCTCGCCCGGCACCGACAATTGGAGCTGAGTCAGTGAGCAATATAGTCGCCAGACAAGCCCCGCCAATTCGCGGCCTGAGGCCTCAGGGTACTCGCCCAAAATATCACTCATGCGTTGCAACTCTTGTAACGTTGCCTGCAATGATGTTGGCTGAACACCTTTCTCCGTCATGCAGCCTTTCAGACAGTGAATACAGCGATCTCGCACCGCTGATAAGGGCGCGGAGGTAGTTTGCCAATCACGCAACTGCCAGACCACATGGCTGCAATTAAGCAGCACCATCCCCCAGCGGAGTAACCATAGCCGGGCAGCCTGATCTTTACTGAGATTGAGCTGATTAATGCGGTGATAGATCAGCGATTCAAATTGATGCTGGTTTTGTTGTGGATAGCTGCTGAGCTGATCGACAAAATCACGGCGCAACATGCGAATAATGCGGCGACTTTTGCGTTTATCTGAGCTGGGGCGCAGCACTTGAAACGCGACGCCCGCCAACATCACGCCAACTAATTTGCCAATGTTATCGTTAAGAAACTCTTGATAATCGTAGCTAGGGGGATTGGTCACACTCAAAAAAGAGCCCATAAATACAATCAACTGCCCCCACAGCGATGCATAATTTGGCTGTTGCAGCTTCATCATCTGCATGGTGATTAAAATGGGCAGTAGCAGCACAGCAAATTGCCAGAAATCATCAATTTGTACCATGACACCAAATTTCAAAATAAAGCAGCCAATAGAGAGTAAAACAATGGCTTTCAACAGGGTGGCAATGCTGTCGGTGGGCGACGGCGTGGCAGAGTAGAGCACGCAACTGACAGCGGCCAATGCCAGGGCGGCACTGCCGGAGCTCCACTGTGTATGTATCCAAAATGCACAACCGATGACGATACAAACAAAGGTGCGCAACCCATTATAGGCGGCTTCGTAGGTGTCGGTATGGCGCGCCAGAGAGTTTACCGGAGGTGGCGACGGCATCCCGATTTCAGGGGCTTTATCCAGTTGTGCCAACCATCGATTAACCTGCAAATATAACCAACAAAAATGGCGTAAACGCATCCAGAAGGCCCAATGGCGATAGTCGGCGTCAGCCCGTGGGGCGATTTGTTGCACTATTTTGGCTAACTGATATTTATCGCAATCAGGTTGCTGCAAGGCCGTCAGTAATTGCGACAGCACGGCTGACAGGTTTTCCGGCGGTGATGGCCAGTTAACCAGCATACGGCGCAAACTGGTAATCACGCTGGTGATGCGTAACTGGCGATGCAAAATAAAATTCAATACATTATTCTGCCGCCGCAAGCGGTAATGGCTCCAGAACGCCTGAATTCTCAGCAAATTCATGGTGAGGATCTGCCCAATCAGCCCCTCGTGTGAGGTGCGAAGGGCGGGATTATGTTCGGTTTGCCACAACAGCTCCGCATGTTCCAATAGGCGAGATTGCATACGGCGCAAGGAGGTCATCAGCGCTTCACCGTCTGAGGTGCAGGGCAGCAGCATCATCATCAGGCCGCCGCAGAGAATGCCGGTAATCACCTCACAGACGCGGGCTTGGGCGATATCAAAAATTTGTTGGGTATCAGTGGTATTTACCGTAGAGAAGGCGATGATGGCCGTGGTGTAACCCGCTAACGCAAAAGCATAAGAGACATTGTTTTGATAATGATTGGAAATAAAAGTACACAGGCCAATCCAGGCGGCGATGGCAAAGGTAAATAACCAGGGGTCGTTGAGGCAGTGACCGGCAATCATCAATGACGCGGCGGCCCCCAGTAAGCTGCCGATGACCCGACCAATGCTTTTGCTGATAACCCCGCCGACGGTCGGGAAACTGACGACGGCAGCGGAGGTCATGGCCCAGTAAGGCTCATCTAAATTCAGCGCAAAAGCTATCCACAACGATAGGCACATGGCGAGTGAGTTGCGCAGGGCATAACGCCACTGACCAGCATTGGCCTTGCCCCAAGGTGTCTGCTGCCACAGGGGAAAAGAGAGACGCATACCTATTGCACCAATGAGATAGTGCAAGTGGTGCCCGCAATCAGGGTCACATCAGGCGGGACATCCAGCAGTTTAATTCGCACCGGCACCCTTTGCGCCAGACGCACCCAAGGAACATTGGGTTTCACATCCACCAGCAGATCACCACCGGTATCGACACTTTGATCATAAATCGCCCGACCAATACTTTGTACCACTCCGCGTAAAGGAATGTTGCCATTATACAAAACGATCTTGGCCTCATTACCTTCTCTAATGTGTCTCAGCTTGGTTTCCTCGAAATAACCCATTACATAGAATGAATCGGTATCTATTAGCGCTACTAATGGAGTGCCAGTTGTCGCATAGTTACCTACCCGTGTTTGCAGATTGGTGATATAGCCATTGGCAGGGGCATAAATACGCGTTTTACTGAGATTCCATTTCGCTTGCTCGAGGTTTGCCACTGCGCCCTGATATGCGGCTTTCATACTATCAGCGGTTAAATTGGCAATATCGAGATCTTCACCGGAAATGATATTTTTAGGTAAGTTACGGCGGCGTTCAGCTTCATGATTCGCTTTGGCTAACTCAGTCTGGGCGCGGACGACAGCGGCTTGCGCATTATCCAGTGCTAACTGATAGGGTTGCGGATCAATGACAAATAATAGGCTACCAGAGCTTACCAATTGGTTATCATGAACTAGTATTTTAACCAGCCTGCCGGAAACTTCCGGGGTGATACTGACTAATTCTGCCCGGACTTTACCATCACGAGTCCAGGGTGATTGCATATAATAATTCCACATCCACCAACCAGCACAGAGTGCGAGGGCGAATACGATGACTGAGGATATATATTTAAGAGATTGATGATTCATGTCAATTTACCAACTGGCTAAGACCCATAAAGAAATGCTGACCGCAATGACAAAAATTGAGAGATCCATTAATATTGGATGCCAGATGTCACCAGAGTAGATCCAATTCCGTAGCATATGATGGATCAATAGCCATAACACCAAACCTAGCATGACTGCCTTAAACATTGGCGGGAAATAGATAGAAGCACCTAACACCAAGTCGGTAAGTGGTGCGTTAATGGGGAATATAGATACATACATAAGGTTAATCCTTAAGGGGTATTTTAGTAAAAAACATCATTTCTGCTAAACTATTTCCCGTATTTATTGCTATTTCCCTAGCATCGACGGTATATATACATTTGTGTTTTTAATGTTAATTACCCAAAATAGACTGGACTCTGGGAGTTATGCTAGCACGCTAAATAAAAGGAGGGGCAATTGGAATCGACATTAGGATCTGATTTAGCACGATTAGTTCGCGTCTGGCGCGCACTTATCGACCATCGGCTGAAGCCGTTGGAACTGACCCAAACACATTGGGTTACCTTGCATAATATTAATCGTTTACCACCTGAGCAGTCACAGATTCAATTGGCAAAGGCGATTGGTATCGAACAACCATCACTGGTTAGAACCTTAGATCAACTGGAGGAGAAAGGTTTAATCACACGGCATATCTGTGCAAATGATCGTCGTGCAAAGAGGATAAAACTGACGGAACAGTCTTCACCGATAATAGAGCAGGTTGATGGCGTCATATGTTCCACCCGCAAAGAGATTCTCGGTGGAATTTCAACAGATGAGATTGAATTGTTATCTGGTCTGATTGATAAGCTCGAGAGAAATATTATTCAATTACAAAGCAAGTAAATTATAAAGTTTTAGACTCTTATTCACAGCAGACAGAAAAGTATCACACTAAGAAGCAAGTCAGGGTTCGCAATGAACCCTGACTTTTGTCCGCTAGGTTAATACCCAATAGGCCATTAACGTGGGCTGACAGTCACCGTGCTGCCGCTGCTGGCGAGCATGACACGCTGACCGACGCTAAAGCGAGTAGGGCCTTGCTTCTGAACCACCAGGATGGTTGTACCATCGTCTTTACGTACTTCAAGTTGTACGCCATCGGTGCGGTTCATTGCCCCCTGAACACCTTGTCCCGCCATACCACCTGCAACAGCACCGGCTGCGGTTGCCAGACTACGACCTGTACCACCACCTACAGTATTGCCGAGGAAACCACCGAGAACGGCACCACCAATAGCGCCCACAATGTTGTTATCATCGCCACCTTGAATGGTGACAGGGCGAACAGAGAGCAAGGTGCCGTAAGTCACTGTTTGTACTTGCTTAGCCTGTGATGCGGTAAAAACATCACCAGAGAGTGTGTTGTTATTGGCGCAACCGGTCAAAGTCACCGCAACAATAGCAACGGCGATTAATGGCTTGATCATAAAAACTCCTATTAAAAATGCATAACCGCTATACGTTTTAGTATGGCGGGGATACCCAGAAATCCAGTCCATTGACGGCCCAGTCTTTGCGTAAAGTATGGCTTACTCAAATGTTTATTTCACTACTTACTTGTTTCCGACCACTTGCTGAATATTTAGGCTAGCTTCGATTGGTTCGCAGCTTAGCGCCTTATACATCAACCAATATTAAACGGTGGTTTAACTTTATTAAAGTATGAAATATCACTGCCATAAATGAAAGTGTTAGCAGTAGTGACTTTTATGTGACCTTTCTTGCAAATAAAAAGCATTCTTTAATAGATGCGCCTATGGCGGTATACACTTGAAAAAGTATATCTTTTCATGGTGTTAATTTTATTATTCTGATTCGGCTTAAGAAAAGTCTTATCGCTATTTTGTTCCTCAATGGGGAAATAAGGTCATTGCTATGAAATCAGGCCGTTTTATTGGGGTGATGTCCGGAACCAGTCTGGATGGGATTGATGTTGTGCTGGCAGCCATTGATGAGCGGATGGTGGCCCAACAGGCTAGCTATTGCCATCCAATGCCGCAACAGTTGAAAAAAGAGATACTCGGCATGTGTCAGGGTCAGTCAACCACCTTATCAGCCGTGGGTAAGCTTGATGCCCAATTGGGGATGCTATTCGCTGAGGCGGTGCTGGCTCTGATGAGCAAAGAGGGGTTGACGGCGCAGGACATCACCGCGATTGGCTGCCACGGACAAACCGTGTGGCATGAGCCGCTAGGCGAGCCTGCCTTTACCATGCAATTGGGCGACAACAACCGTATTGCGGCGCTAACCCAAATTGCCACCGTGGGGGATTTCCGCCGCCGAGATATGGCTTATGGTGGGCAGGGTGCGCCGTTGGTTCCCGCATTCCATCATGCACTATTAGCCCATGCCACCGAGCGGCGCATGGTGTTGAACATTGGTGGCATCGCTAATTTATCCATGTTGCTGCCCGATTTGCCGGTGCGGGGCTTTGATACCGGGCCTGGCAACATGCTGATGGATAGCTGGATTTGGCGCAACCGATCCTTACCTTATGACAAAGATGCCACCTGGGCCTTGTCGGGGCAGGTGAATCAACCGCTGCTTGAGCTAATGTACAGCGACCCCTATTTTGCTAAGCCCGCGCCAAAAAGCACCGGGCGTGAATACTTCAATGCCGGATGGTTAGACCGACAGTTAGCGAAAGTGGCGGGAGTCAAACCTGAAGATGTGCAAACTACGTTGGCCGAGTTAACGGCAGTCTCCATTGCTGAACAAGTTCAATTGGCGGGCGGCTGTGAGCGGCTGCTGGTCTGTGGTGGCGGGGCGCGCAATCCACTGGTGATGTCGCGCATGTCCGCTTTACTACCAGGCACTGAAGTGTGTGTCACTGATGACTTTGGTGTTAGTGGTGACGATATGGAAGCGCTGGCATTTGCCTGGCTGGCATTCCGGACACTATCCGGTAAATCAGGCAATTTACCCTCCGTCACTGGGGCCAGTTGCGAGACCATTTTAGGAGCAGTCTATCCTGTATCATCACGATGAGGGTGCTAAGCTTCCATTGAACATGGCAGCTTAGCCAATCAACGAGGGTGACATCATGAAATATTTATTGGCTGTGGCTTCGACAACCGCTGCATTGATGCTGGCGGGATGTAGCCTGTTGCAACCGAAAAATGAAACTTTGCACTACCAGTGTAGGACGACCCAACTGACGGTCAAACAAGACAACCAACACGATAAAGTCAATCTGATTTTAGATGGAGAACAACTCTCCTTGGGGCAAGTGCGCGCCGCTTCCGGCACTAAGTACAGTGATGGCCGCTATACCTTCTGGTCAAAAAGCAATAGTGCATTTATTGAGCGCGATGACAAAATCATTATCGATGACTGTATGTTGATAAAATAACTGTTTTGATAAAATCACTGCTTTGATCAAGTCATCAGGCGGTTACTGGCTCAGGGTGATTGTGATTATGGTGCCACAAGGGCAGAATAATCATCACTGCTTTCCTGCGCGATACAGAGCTTATATGACTGACAATTTTGATGTTGCAGATTTACGTCGTGAATATATTCGCGGCGGACTGCGCCGCAGTGATTTAACTGAACAACCGCTGGACCTGTTTGAGCGCTGGCTCAAGCAGGCGTGTGAGGCTCGACTGCCTGATCCGACTGCCATGTGTGTGGCAACGGTGGATGCCAATGGTCAACCCTATCAGCGCATTGTGTTGTTGAAGCACTATGATGAGCAGGGCATGGTGTTCTACACCAATTTAGGTAGCCGCAAAGCGCAGCAATTGGCTGAAAACCCACATATTAGTTTGCTATTCCCCTGGCATATGCTGGACAGACAGGTCATTTTTCTGGGTAAAGCCGAGCGCCTTTCCACCCTTGAAGTGCTCAAATATTTTAATTCCCGCCCGAAAGATAGCCAGATCGGCGCGTGGGTCTCTCAGCAATCCTCTCGCATCTCTGCCCGTGGTGTACTGGAAAGTAAGTTTTTGGAATTAAAACAGAAATTCCAGCAAGGTGATGTGCCATTACCCAGTTTCTGGGGTGGATTCCGCGTTAAATTCGACTCTGTTGAGTTTTGGCAAGGCGGCGAACATCGTCTGCATGACCGTTTTATCTATCAACGGGAAGCTGATAGCTGGAAAATTGACCGTTTAGCCCCTTGAGCACGATGAAATAATTGTGGTTAAGCCTAGCGCTCGTGCGGCGGGCGCTTTATTCTATACCCTTCGTACTCGAAGTCGCAGGGGTGTTCGCTGCTCTCACTCACCCGAATCACTTACTTGAGTAAGCTTATCGGGATGAGTTCGCTTGCTGCCTACCTGCAACGCCAGGTTCTTTGGGTATAAATCATCTTTACATCGTAAAAGACATTTTTTGTAAAAGACAATTTTTTGTAAAAGACAATGGAGTCATTGATGACCAGCAGCAACCTGATTAAGCAATTGCAAGAGCGGGGCCTCGTTGCCCAGGTGACGGATGAAGAGGCGTTAGCAGAGAGACTGGCGCAAGGGCCAATTTCACTGTATTGCGGTTTCGATCCTACCGCGGACAGCTTGCATTTGGGTCATCTGGTTCCGTTGTTATGCTTGAAGCGATTCCAGTTGGCAGGTCACCGCCCAGTGGCATTGGTAGGTGGCGCCACCGGCATGATTGGTGACCCGAGTTTCAAAGCCAGTGAACGTAAACTCAACACCGAAGATACCGTTAACGAGTGGGTTGAGAAGATCCGCCGTCAGGTGTCGCCATTCCTCGATTTTGATTGTGGTGAAAACAGTGCCATTGCCGCCAACAACTACGACTGGTTTGGCGGCATGAATGTGCTGACTTTCCTGCGGGATATCGGCAAGCACTTCTCCGTTAATCAGATGATCAATAAAGAAGCGGTTAAGCAGCGCCTGAATCGCGATGATAGCGGCATTTCGTTTACTGAATTCTCCTATAACTTGTTGCAGGCTTATGATTTCGCTTGCCTAAACAAAGCCCACGGCGTGGCATTACAAATCGGTGGTTCTGATCAGTGGGGTAACATTACCTCGGGTATCGATTTAACCCGTCGCCTCCATCAGCAGCAGGTTTACGGTCTGACCGTGCCATTGATCACTAAAGCTGATGGCACCAAGTTCGGTAAAACCGAAGGCGGCGCAGTGTGGCTTGATCCAAAGAAAACCAGCCCTTACAAATTCTACCAGTTCTGGATCAATACCGCCGATGCTGACGTTTACCGCTTCCTGAAGTTCTTCACTTTCATGAGCTTAGAAGAGATAAATGCGCTGGAAGAGGAGGACAAAAATAGCGGCAAAGCCCCGCGCGCCCAGTACGTGCTGGCAGAAAATGTCACCGCTATGGTGCATGGCGCTGAAGGTTTGGCGGCGGCAAAACGTATTACTGACAGCTTGTTCTCCGGTGATTTGAATGAGATGACGCAAGCGGACTTTGCCCAGTTAGCACAAGATGGGATGCCAACTATTGAGTTGACCCGCGATGCTGATTTGCAGCAGGCGCTGGTGAATGCTGAATTGGTTCCCTCTCGCGGTCAGGCGCGCACCATGATTAACTCTAACGCGGTGGCGATTAATGGTGAGAAACAGGCCGATCCGGAGTACCTCTTTACGGATGCTGACCGCCTGTTTGGGCGCTACACCTTACTGCGTCGTGGCAAAAAACATTATTGCCTGATTAGCTGGTTATAAGGGTGAAATAGAGTAAGGGGCAGAGATGTCCCTTATTTTTTTGCTTATATTTTAGTCGCTAACGTTTTCGTCGCTCACTTTTAGGCCGTACCAATGAAAAATATACTTTCGATTCAGTCACATGTTGTTTTTGGCCATGCTGGCAATAGTGCCGCTGAATTTCCGATGCGCCGAATGGGGGTTAATGTTTGGCCGCTAAATACTGTCCAGTTCTCAAATCATACGCAATATGGTCACTGGACCGGTTGTGTTATGCCGGCCAGTCACCTGACAGAAATAGTTCAGGGTATTGCCGATATCGACCGGCTAAAAGATTGCGATGCGGTATTGAGTGGTTATATCGGCTCACCGGAGCAGGGTGGCCATATTCTGGCGGCGGTCGCGCGGGTAAAACAGGCCAATCCTGCGGCCTGGTATTTTTGTGATCCGGTGATGGGGCATCCTGAAAAGGGCTGTATCGTGGCACCTGGTGTGGCCGAATTCTTCTGTAAAGCGGCGCTACCTGCCAGTGACATTATTGCGCCTAATTTGCTTGAGCTGGAGCAACTCAGCGGTGTGCGGGTTGAGAGTGTCGATCAAGCCGTCAATGTGGCCCGCGACCTTTGCGCCAAAGGGCCAAAAGTGGTGTTGGTGAAGCACTTGAGCCGTGCGGGTTATCATGCTGACTGCTTTGAGATGCTATTAGTGACGGCTGAAGAAGCATGGCACATTAGCCGCCCGCTGGTGGACTTCGGCACGCGCCAACCGGTCGGCGTGGGTGATTTAACCAGTGGTCTGTTGCTGGTCAATCTGCTAAAAGGCGAAGCGCTGGATAAAGCATTGGAACACGTGACTGCGGCGGTTTATGAAGTGATGCTGAAAACCCAGGCGATGGGCGAGTACGAACTTCAAGTGGTTGCGGCGCAAGATCAGATTGTTAATCCTACCTGCCAGTTTAGCGCGGTTAGAGTCGGCCAATAATTCGCTATAATCAGCTTATCCGCGATAAAAAATGCCCCTGACAGCAGGGGCATTCTAATCAACTCATCAGTTAATTTATTATTTCTTGATATCTTCAGCTGCCAGCGCGGCTTTTACTGCTGGGCGCTCTGCAACACGAGCCATATAGGCATCTAAATGACTACGTTGCTTAATCTCAATATTCAGCGCGTTAGCCCAACGGGTAACGGTAAATAGATAGGCGTCGGCGACACTGAATTTTTTCCCTAGCAGATAATCATGATGCGCTAACACACTATCGACATAGCTGAATTGTTTATCCAGCCGCTCGCGGGCGATCACTTTATACTCTGGTGGTGTTTTCGGGTTAAACAGTGGACTGAAACCTTTATGTAATTCAGTCGCCACGAAGTTTAACCACTCAATAGCATGATAGCGGGAGAGGGTGCCGGCAGGAGAGATAAGCTGGCGATCAGGCACTTTATCTGCCAGATATTGCACGATAGCAACCCCTTCGGTGAGCAAGCTACCATCATCCAATATTAGCGCCGGGACTTGTCCTTTTGGATTGATGCTTAAATAGTCTTGACCCGTTTCAGTGATTTTGGCTGCCAGATCGACACTCTCAATACTGAAGTCTAACCCCGCTTCACGTAATACAATATGTGGAGACAAAGAGCAGGCACCGGGTTTATAGAACAATTTCATCACAAACTCCTTAATAGAGCACTAAAAGAAACGAGCTTCCTTATCCTAAGGCAGGCGAGAGAAAAATGCAGCTAGCGGCGTAAGATAATTGTGAGGGAAATAGATAACTGTCTGAGAAATAAGTGGTATGCAATAAGTGGATCCTTGCCCTACAGCGGTGAATACTTGCCGCTGTAGGTGATCCCTGCCAGTGATTATCCGGCAGTGGAAGTTAATTACCGTGGTGGACGAGTGCTGATCGATGCGGACCAGCTAAAAGTGGTGGTACTTGGTGCGGTTTTTTTGGTTTTTCTTTCTACGCGAGTTAACTTGGCGATTTGTTCTCGGGCGTTCATGATTTTTTCTATTGCTTCGTCTTTTATCTTATTCTGTTCTGAATTGGTTAATGCTCTTCCTATATTTATTCTGGCTCTGTCGAGTTGCGTTTTGACATCACGTTGCTCAATTTCAGTCATCTCTTTTAATGTCAGCTTTTTCATTTTTTTCGCCTTATTTGCATCAGTCCTACTCAGTGTACAACCTTATTCTGCGTGGGGATGTAAGAGATTGCGATCTGGGCGACATTAATCACGATAAAAGCCTGTTAGAAGCTGTAAACCTCGAGAATCATGACAAACCGGGCGAATAAATGCAGCCTATCTCCGCTCTGGTGCACCGTCTCGGCAAAAATACCGAGAGCGGTGGCAATAGCACCGGTTTTTTATTACAACAATCGCGAGCCGTATCCCCACAGCAGCACTGTCAGACCCAGCAATAACTCTAAGACCAGCACACCGATGGCGAATGTGGAGCCAGAAAAGATAAACCCTTCCCGGCGATCGATATTCAGGAAGGTCGGTATCCCCAGATACATCAGATAGCCGGCATAGCAAAGGGCGACAATCCCAACGAATAAGCATAACCAGATAATAGGGTAGAGGGCGACAACCCCAGCTAAAAACATCGGCGTGGCAGTATAACCGGCGAACAGGGTGCAACTTTGCCAGCTCGGGCGGCTTGCATAGCGGCGGGCCATCCAGTAAATGACACGGCCCATCAAGGCGACGGCGGCCAGAATTAACCCATAGAAAATAACGGCGGAATAGATGGCAGTAAAGGGCGTCAGTTTTATCACCTGACCATCACCAAAGCTCCAGCCCACCTGGGTGGTGCCGATAAATGCGCAAACCACCGGAATGGCGGCCATCAGCAGTACGTGGTGTGCATAAAGGTGCCGGACACTTTCACCCTCACGTTTGATTTGCTGCAATTCCTGACTGGGGTGGATCAGAAGCCCCCAAACATGGTTGATCATATATCAGCTCCTTGCCCGCTAATAATAGATTCATTTCATTCTCATCTATCATTAGGATGCAGTTAACGCTATGCGGCCTAAGATTAGTATAGTCTGTTTTTTGAGCGCCAATAGTGTGACGGCGGTGACATTGATCAGGAGGCTAGTGTCTATCGCTTCAACAAATGGTTAAATAAGTGAGTAAATTAATAAATAAGATCAGGAGCAGGCTATGGGTACTCAAGGAAATGATAGTCGGATCGACAACATAGAGTTTGCGGTGAGTGATATTGCTAAATCGAAGGATTTTTATGGCAAGGTTTTCAATTGGCGTTTTACCGATTACGGGCCGGGATATTGTGAGTTTACTGATGGTCGGTTGACGGGAGGTTTCACCACCTTAAGTGTAGTTCAGCCCAATGGTGGGCCGCTGGTGATCCTGTATGCAGATAATCTTGAACAGACACAAAAACGTCTGGAGGAGGCTGGGGCGACTATCACAGTGCCGACCTTTGCTTTCCCAGGGGGCCGCCGCTTTCATTTTACTGATCCGGATGGTTATCAGTTGGCGGTATGGTCAGCTAATTGAGCTTGAGTGAGTGACGCAAAACGCGCCCGAAAGCGCGCATTGCGTTAGCCCGTCAGCTATGCTGCTGGTGCCGCTTTTTTACTGTCTGTTGGTGCTAAAGTCATACGATACAGTTTTGGTGCCGTCAGCATCATCAAAATCGCGATGATAGCCGTGACGATACCAATCTGCATAAACACATGGCTATAGATTGCCAGTGATGCATGGGCGTCATTGATTTCAGCGGGTACTGCGGTCAATGCTGCCACTTTACCCGCGATCAGCGCCGCCGCAGCCGTGGTCAGGAACCATGAACCCATGATGAAGCCCATCAAACGCTGAGGCACTAACTGCGCAACCATCGCCAGACCTAAACCGGAAATCATCAGCTCACCGACGCTTTGCAGTGCGTAGCTCAGAATCAACCAATTGACTGACATAATACCGTGTTCATTCGCCATGCTCGCACCCCATGGCAGTACCAGGAACGCGGCAGAGCAGAGCACCATTCCGAAGGCAAACTTATGTGGCATCGGCAAGCGGTCGCCCATCTTGTTATAGATTGCCGCCAAAATTGGGCTGGCAACCATGATCCAGAATGGGTTCAGTGCCTGATATTGCTCCGGCTCGAAAGCAATACCGAAGATGGAGTGCTCAACGTTATGGATAGCAAAGAAGTTCAGTGATGTTGGCATCTGGCTGTAGAGCACGAAGAACACCACGGCTTCCAGCATCAACAGAAACGCCACAATCATTCTACGACGAGCAGTGCCGTGCAGTGAGAATGTCTCTTTGGCAAAGATACAAACAATCCCTACAGAGATCAGTGCTAATGCCCAGCGTGCGATAATTTGGTTATGCAGCAACCAGTTAGAAAGGGTGATCAGTGCGATAATACCCACTAATACCAGCAGCAACTTTTTAAACTGCAACGGTGCGAAGTCAGGTTTAGAACCCTGATTTTTGACCCACTTACGGCAGAACCAAAAGTTAACCAAGGTGATCAACATACCCACAACGCTCAGTGAAAACGCCACACTCCAACCATATCTAGCAGCTAACCATGGGGTTGCCAACATAGAGAAGAACGAACCGATATTGATGGACATATAGTACATGGTAAATGCACCGTCCAAACGTGGGTCGTCTTTGTTATAGCAGGTTGAGAGCAGAGAGGAGGGGTTAGCTTTGAACAAACCATTACCGACCGCAATGGTCGCCATGCCCAGATAAACCCAGAAAATATCATGGCCGGAGTAGGCAATCATGGCATAACCCACAGCCAGAATCAGTGCGCCGAGCACAATGACCCGTTTTGCCCCGAGCACTTTATCACCTAACCAGCCGCCAATGGCCACGAAGCCATAGACCAGCGCACTGAAGGAGGAGAATAAGGTGATGGAGTCGGCTTCGCTCATCCCGAGCATTTTTACCAGATAGACGGCCATGATCCCTTGCAGGCCGTAATAACCAAAGCGCTCCCAAAGCTCAATGGAGAAAATCAGGTAAAACGCTTTCGGCTGTTTGAAAGCATTCATGCTGATTTTTTCAGGCTGTTCGCTACTTGGTGGTTGTTGACTGTTGTTTGCTGTTGACACTGGGACCTCTGTTTTTTTACTCCCCGCCATAAATGACAGAAGAGACAAAAGTGAATGCGTGAACCGGCATCCTTTTGCGTTGTTATAAGATGTTTAGCGGCGGTTAATGTTCACTATCTTTGTCAACGAGACAAGGGTTTTGTCATATTCTGTTACATATATCTCCCGCAGTGCAATATCGCCATGTTACAAATGTTATGCAGTATTAACGTTTATGTTTTGGTGATTTGGCGAATTTTTGTTTTGATTAAAAGCTGAGCTGAATTTATTTAGTGATATATTCTGCTATAAACATTATTTATGGTGAGAATGGTTATCGTAATGTTAATGACCAAATCAATATTGTGCATATGGGTAATTATCTGAAATTATCCAAATAGCGCTTAAATGTTAATCAGCCAAACACCTTGGCTATTAGATCAACTGAGAAGGGATCAGCGCGTGGTGTAAGTTTTTTTGCCTGAAAAAGGAGGCGATGGCATAACAGGGGCTGATTGATAGTCGATAGAGCAGAGATGCGGGATATCAATACCTGCTCAGATACAGATATCCCGAAATAGTATGCCAACAGATGATTTACCCGCTTATTGGACCTCCAGGGCGACCCATTGGCTGTGGCCCTTAAACTGTCTGCCCCAATGCTTGCCGCAAACGGTTGGTCCAGCCAACTGAGGAGGTGGTGATGATAATGCCTAGTAATTGGTGATAATTGACACCCAGAGCGAGTAGCGGGCTAATAGATTGATGGCTAAAACGTTCCGGTGCCCGGGTTAATTCGGCAGAGAGAGAGATAAGCGGGCGGGTCATCTGGTCATCTGGCTCAATTGCCAGCGCGCTCTCCACCCCAGTGATTAACGCGCTGGTTATCGATGAGCCACTGACCGATGAATAGACTGTTAACTGCTGCTTATGGCGAGCCTGGCAGTAGATGCTGCCATTGATGCGCGCTGAAACCAGCGCCACTAACGCGAGCCAATCCGCCGGTACATGTTGAGGCGCTTCCTGCTGAGTGATAGCTCTGTAGGCGGGCAAGCTTTGCGAGTCGCGTTCCAGCAGATCATGTAAGCTGAGCTGCGTTTCATCTGACGATGATTCAGTGGCGATGTCATCATTTGCCGTCAACGACGGCAGCCAGCCTTGCCATTGCGGCACTGTTGCCGGGATCAAATCTGCGCTGGCATCTTCCATCCGTGGGAAGCCGGGAAGCATGACGGTGGGATAACCGGCTAATGCAGAAAGTCCGGCCACCACTCGGGCTTGATAGCCAACAAAACCAATAATCTGCGACAAAACAATGATATCAGCTGCGGTTAACCCCACCTCAGACAACTGCTGTAGCGCATGTTGGTCGATCAACGTCGGCTGACTGGCAAGCTGGCGAGCATATTGGGTTATCTGGGTGAGCCGCATATTGCTTTCCCGCGAGGCATCCGGGCTGGAGAGTGGGGTAAGCCGCGCGGCATAGTGGCTGCAGAGTCGCTGAACCCCCGTCACCTGTGCGACGGTCAATGCGCTACTTAAGCGGTCATACAGTGAAAAGCGATTTTCGCGGTTTAGTTCGACAATTGGCGGGAAGAGCAGCTGATAAAGGGCATCTGAAGCAGATAAAACTCCGGCATGGTGCTGTAAGCTCTCCGCGAGTGCGGCGGGGAGCCTGTCGTCTAACCCTAGCAGAAAAATATCTTGTTCAGCCTGGTGTTCGCCGTTGTGCGAGTGGCTGACACCTGCTCTTGTGACGCTGTCACTTTCATCACTCACTTGCGCCACAACCATATCCAGACTGCCGCTACGTTGAGTTTCGTGATACCAATGGGCATTATCCTGTTGGCGGTTTTGCACCATAATGACCTCCGTTAGGGGCAGCAACGCGCCAGCGTTAAGGATGAATGGGGGTTAAGCAGTGCCAGATGAGGTATCGGGAGCAAACGAATGGCAGCAAGGGCGGTAGCGGATCGGCAGCAGAGCAAAGGGGTCGGTATCAACATCGGCAATATATCCTGTTGTTTTATGGCATGAGCACAGTGGATATCATTGCTGATTGAGTTGGCGAGATAAAATAATGTTAAGCCATAATCCATAACTAAAAGTAATAACATATTATTATATATAACAAAAATGTTGTTACGTTAGTCAATAACTGGCTAAAGAGATGAGGCAGCTAACAATAGCAGGCGGCTGGATTGCCTATATCCAGCCCTCCTAGGGGTATTAAAACTGGGGGGTATTAAAACTGGTAATATCAAAAATGACCAGCATCCCGCCGCCAGGCATCAGCGGTTAATGCCTCACCAAAATGGCTGGAAATCAGGCGTTTAGTCAGGTCATGCAGCGGGGACGCCAGCACTTCAGCCGTACTACCGCGCTCCACCACTTCGCCCTCATGCATCACAATCACCTGATCACTGATATGTTTCATCATGCCTAAGTGCTGGGTGACATAGATATAAGCTATGCCGTGTTTGTCCTGAAGTTCCAGCATCAGATTAATAATCTGTGAGCGCATGGACATATCCAGCGCTGCCAGCGCCTCATCGGCAACAATCACTTTCGGTTGCAGAATAAGTGCGCGCGCCAGGGCGATACGCTGCTTCTGACCCGAGGCCAGCATATGAGGATAATAGTTCGCGTGATCAGGCAGTAATCCTACTTGCCGCAGAGTCTGATAGATGCGCTGCTCGCGGGCGGCGGCATCCAAATCGGTGTTCAGTTTCAGCGGGGCATCCAGCAGTTGCCCGACCCGTTGACGTGGGTTCAGTGAGGTGCTCGGATCCTGGAAAATCATGCGGATACGTTGACTGCGGTATCCATAGTCACCATAGACCAAACGGTGGTCGTCAATCAGCAGCTCACCTTCTGTGGGCTCAATCATGCCCGATAGCATTTTCGCTAAGGTGGATTTACCCGAGCCATTTTCACCAATGACCGCCAGTGTCTGGCCTTCACGCAAGGTAAAGCTGACTGATTTCACCGCCTCGACATGCTGACGGCGAAATAGCCCGGTACGATAGCGGAAGGTTTTGCTCAGGTTGCGGACTTCGAGCAGGGTCTCGGCCATTATTGCTCCTCCAGATTTAAGGGGAAGTGGCAGGCAAAGGCGTGGTTTTTGACCAATCGCAAGCGCGGGGTTTCAATGCAGGTTTTCTGTGCATAAGGGCAGCGCGGCCCGAGGCGGCAGCCAATGGGCAAATGTTCCAGCGACGGAATGGCTCCCGGTAACGTATTCAGGCGGCTTTTATGTGGCAGCGAACGACCAAAGTCGGGCATCGAGCGAATGAGCGCCTGAGTATAAGGGTGGTGGGGGGTCGCCAGCAGATCCTCACAAACGGCACTTTCGACGGTTTGGCCGCAATAGAGCACGTTAACCCGATTGGCCCACTTACTCATCATCTGTAAATCATGGCTGATCAGCAAAATGGTGGTGTTGTTATTCTGGTTCAACCGCGCCAGCAGGCGGAAAATCTGCGCCTGAGTGGTGGGCTCCATCGCATTGGTCGGCTCATCGGCAATCAGCAGCCGTGGCTGATTTGCCAGAGCGATGGCAATCATCACCTTCTGGCATTCGCCCTCTGTCAGCTCATAGGGGTAGCTGCGCATAATGTCTTTGTGGTCTTTGATCCCCACGCGGTGCAGTAGCTCTATCGCCCGCCGTTTGCGCCAATGAAAACGCTGCCACCAACGGCCTTTGTAAGTCCAGCCGGGAATGGCCTGGATCAGCTGTTGGCCAATGCTTTCTGAGGGGTCGAGGCAAGATTGCGGCTCCTGGAAAATCATCGAAATATTATGGCCGATCACCTTACGTCGCTGACGTGGCGTCAGTTGCAGCAGATCGATATCATCGAAGCGAAAACGGTCAGCGGTGATCCGCCAGTTATCTTTACTGACGCCGCAGATAGCCTTGGCAATCAAACTCTTGCCCGAGCCAGACTCCCCGACCAGACCCCGCACTTCACCTTCGGTCAGGGTAATACTGATGCGGTCAACCGCTTTCACCATCCCCTCGGAGGTCATAAACTCGATGGTGAGGTTACGAATATCAAGTAACGGCATTACTCCACCCCTGCATTAATTGCACGACGCATACCATCACCTAATAGATTCACCAGCAGCACGCTAATTAGAATGGCCGCACCCGGTAGCATCACGGTCCAGGGGGCGACATAGACCAGATCCAGTGAGTCCCCCAGCATAGCCCCCCACTCTGGCGAGGGCAGTTGCGCCCCCAAATCCAGAAAACCTAATGCCGCAATATCCAAAATGGCCATCGACAGCGCGCGGGTAAACTCAGTGACTAACACCGCCGCAATATTGGGGAAGATGGCATAAGCCAGAATATGGGGGGTGGACGCGCCATCCAGACGGGCGGCAATCACATACTCTTTATCCAACTCATCATGCACGGCGCTATAAATGGTGCGAACCATGCGGGGCAACAGGGCCAGCCAGACCGCGAACATCGCATGTTCTAAACTGGGGCCAACAAAAGCAACCACAATAATCGCCAACAGCAGTGACGGAATAGAGAGCAAGGTATCCAGCACATGATTAAGAATGGCTGACCGAAAACCATGGGTGATACCTGCAAAGACACCGAGAACCACACCACACAGTGCTGCCGCGAGTGTCACCAGCAACGCGGAGCCATAGGTGGAGGCGGCACCGGCCAATAAGCGGCTTAAAATATCGCGCCCCAGATCGTCGGTGCCGAGGAAGAATGAAACGTTGCCGTAGCGTGACCAGGAGGGCGGGAGCAGTTGGTAGCCGAGAAACTGTTGGTCAAGGGCATAGGGGGCTAACGTGCTGCCCAGCAGGCAGAGCAGCAGCAAGGCAAGCACGCCGTAGAAACCGACCATTGCCAAGGCATCCCCATAGAAAAGCCGCCAGGTATACAGCAACGGGCTGGGCATTTTCTTTTCGCGGTAGACATTATCGAAGGGCATACCACTCCTTATGCTTTAACGGCGTCATCATCGCGCCGACAATATCGGACAGCACGTTAATGACGATCACCAGCGAACCGACAACCATTACGCCTGCGGATATCGCGGCGTAATCTTGCTGACGAATGGCGTTAATCAACCAACGGCCCAACCCCGGCCAGTTAAACACCACTTCGGTGATCATCGCCAGCGTCAGCATGGTTGAGAACTGCAATCCCAGTTTTGGAATGATCGGCGGCAAGGCATTATGCAGCACGTGGCGGCGGATAATGGTGAAGCGGGATAAACCACGAGTCGCCGCCGCCTTAATGTAGTTTTGCCCAATCACATCATCAGTACTGGTGCGCATCAGGCGAATAACCTCGGTGGTCGGGGCAACAGCCAGCGCGGTGATGGGCAAGATCATATGCTGAATTGCACTGAGCATCATCTCTTCACGATATGGCGAGGGCGAGAGCCAGGCATCGACCAAAGCCAGCCCGGTGACCGGTTTCACCTGATACAACAGATCATAACGGCCGGAAACCGGCAACCAGCCTAAATGCAGCGAAAAGAACAGCATGAGTAGCAGCGCCAGCCAGAACACCGGGATTGAAAACCCCACCAGGGCGACGGAGCTGATGGCGATATCGGCCCATTTACCGCGCATCACGCCAGCAATAATCCCCAGCGGAATACCGATAAACAGCGCCAGTGAAAAGGCCAGAACACATAGCTCCATGGTGGCGGGGAAGGCTTCGCGTAATTGCTCGCTAATCGGTTGACCGTTAATGCTGGAGACGCCGAAATCCCACTGCATCAGGCTGCTGAAATAGAAACGATAGGCATCCAGTAATGCCACACCATTTAATGGCGCATGAGGGGTGAAATAGCTCAGGCTAAAACTGACCAGTGATAACATAAACAGGGTGATCACTAGCAGTAATAGTCGCCGTAAGGTGAAGATAATCATGGTTTTTTGCCCTCTTCGCTCTCACGGAATACGCCAGCAAAAGATGAATTACCAAACGGGCTTAATACCAAACCTTTGATATCATGACGGTAAGCCTGTAGCCGTAGTGACGAAGCTAACGGCAGCAGCGGCAGTTGCTGCTCCAGAATACGCTGAGCTTGCTGATAATATTCAATACGCGACGACAGTTGCTGAGAGCGTAATGCTTTTTGCAGTAATTCATCAAACTGTGGGTCACACCAGTGAGCATAGTTTGTTTGCGAACGAATTGCTGCGCAGCTTAAGAGTGGGCGGAAGAAACTGTCCGGGTCGTTACTGTCGGTTGACCAGCCGGAGAGGGTCAGGTCGTGGTTCATCTCCATTAGGCGGGCTTCCTGGAAGCGGCCTTCAACCGGCACGATATTGACGGTGATGCCCACTTGCGCCAGATCCGCCTGAATCAGCTCTGCGGTCTTCAACGGGCTGGGGTTATAAGATTGCGATGCCGTCGGCACCCACAAATTGAGCTGCAATTTAGTCAGTCCTAACTCTTTTAGGATCGCTTTGGCTTTTTCCGGATTATATTCGGTCACCTGCGCCTGATTGTCATAAGCCCATGATGCACGAGGCAAAATAGAGGCGGCAGTTTCTGCGGTGCCGTAATAAATTGATTGCATCAATCGTTGGTTATTAATCGATAAAGCAATCGCCTGCCGCACCCGCTGATCATTGAGCGGTGGTTTACGGGTATTGAACGCTAAATAGGCCACGTTCATCCCTGGGCGAAGCGTCAGGCGCAGGCGAGGGTCATCGCGCAGAATGGACAATTGGCTGGCGGCGGGATAGGCCAACACATCACACTCGCCGGTCAGCAACTTGGATAAGCGGCCAGTGCCACCGGCCCCCAGATCGATAACTACCTGCGGCATACGCGGTAAGCCTTTCCAGTAGTCACTGTTACGGAACAGGCGGATATATTGCCCAGACCGATATTCGTTTAACAAAAAGGGGCCAGTTCCCACAGGTTCGCGGTCGATCTGCTCCTGGCGGCCTTTTTTGGTCAGTACATCGGCATACTCGGCAGAGAGCACCGGTGCATAGTGGGTCGCCAAATGCCAGAGGAATGAGGCATCCGGGGCTTTTAGCTTAAATTCAACGGTGTAGTCATCCAGCTTTTTGACACTCTGCACCGCGTCAGCAAATTGCAGGCTATCGAAATAGGGATATTCGCCGCCATTAACGCCATGGTAGGGGTGCTGGGAGTCAAATACTCGCTGGAAACTGAATATCACGTCATCGGCGTTCATCATCCGAGTGGGGGTAAACCAATCAGTGGTCTGGAACGGCACGTCTTTACGTAAATGAAAGCGGTAAGTTGCGCCGTTATCCAGCACTTGCCAGCTTTCGGCTAACTCAGGGATCAGCCGATAGGTGTAGGGGTCGACATCCAACAGGCGGTCATAGAGTTGTGCCGCCAGTGTATCGATGGTTAATCCACTACTGGCCATCTGCGGGTTAAAGGTATTTAGTATCCCGCTGACGCAATAGACGAATCCACGCTGGCGGATATCTGGCAGCGGTTGATAAGCTAGGGCAGCCGGAGCAGACTGCGCCAGCGCTGGGGTCGCAAGGCAGGCCAGCGACAACATCCAAATGAGTAAAGCACGCATAAACGCTTCGCAGTAAGTAAGCAATACACTCAGTGTACCGTAATCTGGCACCGCCCCCAATCCATTGAGCAAAACAACTGCGCCGTCTGCTGGTTGTTGCAGCAATTGATGATAATTCCATCATAATCAGTGTGGTAATGAGAAAAATTCTCAATAAACTATTTACAACCGCTATTGATAACCATTATCATTCGTTTGCTCTTCGGGATAAAGCCAATAGTTTTAGGCTTTTGACAGGAAAGCACGACATTGCTCACATTGCTTCCAGTGTTTTTAGGCCGGCTCGGGTGCTGGCCTTTTTTTTTTTACCCTTCGTCCCTGGCGCTGCAGCGGTGTTAGCGGCACTCACTCACCCGAATCACTCCCCAACTCACTCTCCAGTTAAGATCGCGTGTTTTTTCAACATGCCGCGCAACTGATGATAAGTTAGCCCCAGTAAACTCGCCGCTTTGCGCTGATTAAATCGCGCCTGCTCTAATGCGTGTTTTAACATCTGCTGCTCACGGTTATGCAGCCACTGCTTAAGGTTGATGGGGAGTGCTGGGAGGGGGCTTGAGGTTTCGCTATCAGGAGCCACGGCAATACCACTATCAGCACTCTGCCGGGCGGCGAAGGGGTTGATAATAATATTATCCAGCGGCTGGATGCTATCTCCATGGCGATACACCGAACGCTCCACCACATTCTTCAGTTCACGCACATTGCCCGGCCAGTGATAGGCCAGCAATTGCGCTTGCGCCAACGGCGTAAAACCGGGGAAAAGCGGTAAACCCAGCTCTCGGCACATCTGGATAGCAAAATGCTCAGCCAATAGCATAATATCTTGCTGGCGCTCACGTAACGGCGGCAGTTGCACCACATCAAAAGCCAGACGATCCAGCAGGTCGGCGCGGAATTTACCGGCCGCGGCTAACGCGGGTAAATTGTCATTGGTGGCACACACCAGCCGCACATCCACCTGCAACGGCTGGCTCCCGCCAACCCGCTCCAGATGCCCATACTCAATCACCCGCAATAATTTTTCCTGCACCAGCATCGGTGCGGTTGCCAGCTCATCCAAAAACAGTGTCCCGCCGTCGGCCCGCTCAAAACGGCCCAGATGGCGTTTTTGTGCGCCGGTAAAGGCACCGGCCTCATGGCCAAATAGTTCCGAATCAAGTAGATTTTCATTCAGCGCCGCGCAGTTCAGGGAGATGAACGGCCCTTGCCAGCGCTCAGATAGATAGTGGAGGCGATGGGCAATCAGCTCTTTGCCGGTTCCGCGCTCGCCAATCACCAATACGGGCTTATTCAGTTTTGCCAGCCCAGAAACTTGCTCCAGCACTTCAACAAAAGAGTTGGCTTCGCCCAACAGGTTATCTAATTGCTCACTCATGATGAAATTCGCCAATAGTTGGTTAATATAATCACTCTACATTTTATGTCAAAATAGGCAAAAATTTTTTTTTGTTATTTTTCAGGTGATTAACTTTTACGAAAAGTTGGCACGACTCTTGATATTGTCTAGGTGAATGAATATTTCTCTGAGGGTGACGTTGAGCACCATTTAGTCAGAGAGCCAATAAGTCAAAGAGGAGTTCTATTATGGGTATTTTTTCGCGCTTTGCCGATATCGTGAACGCAAACATCAATACATTGCTGGATAAAGCGGAAGATCCGCAAAAATTAGTCCGCCTGATGATTCAGGAGATGGAAGATACACTGGTTGAAATTCGCTCAACATCTGCCCGTGCATTAGCTGAGAAAAAGCAGTTGCTGCGCCGTATTGACCACAGCGAAAGCCAGCAGCAGGAGTGGCAGGACAAAGCTGAGCTGGCGCTGCGCAAAGATAAGGAAGATTTGGCCCGCGCGGCACTGATTGAAAAGCAAAAAGTCGCGGCGCTGATTGACACCCTGACACGCGAAGTGGCAACCGTGGACGAAACACTGAGCCGCATGAAGCATGAAATCACTGAGCTGGAAAGTAAGCTGACCGAAACCCGCGCCAGACAGCAAGCGCTGACTCTGCGCCATCAGGCGGCTGCATCATCCCGTGATGTGCGTCGTCAACTGGATAGCGGGAAACTGGATGAGGCGATGGCGCGTTTTGAGCAGTTTGAACGCCGCATTGATCACATGGAAGCGGAGGCTGAAACAGTGGGCGTTGGCAAACAAAAGTCGTTAGATCAGCAATTTGCTGAACTGAAAGTTGATGATGAAATCAATAACCAGTTGGCCGCATTGAAAGCGAAAATGAATTCAGCCGAGTAATTTGTCGTGCGACTCTACTACGCTAAACGGGCCATCAGAACTCAGATGGCCTGTCATAATGAAAATGCGGGTATCCGCGCAGATGATTAAGGGGAACCAATGAGTATCCTGTTTCTTGCCATACCGCTGACCATCTTTGTGCTATTTGTGGCACCTATCTGGTTATGGCTGCATTACAGCAATCGCCAGCAAAGTGGCGCTCAACTCAGCCAGCAGGATATGCAGCGCCTGTCACAGTTGACCGACGATGCTCGCCGGATGCGTGAACGGATCCAGACACTGGAAGAGATCCTTGATGCACAACATCCGAACTGGAGGCAGTCATAATGGGCGACACTTTTAAAAACAGTGGGTTACGCAGCAAAAAACTCTATCGGGTGCCCGAGGAGGGCATGATCAAAGGCGTGTGTGCCGGATTGGCGCACTATTTTGATATTCCGGTGCGATTGATTCGGGTGATGGTGGTGTTATCGCTGTTTTTTGGCCTGTTTGTTTTCACTATCGCGGCCTATATCGTGCTGACATTTATGCTGGAACCGGCGCCTGCCGCCAGTTTTAGTGAAGGTAGTGCCGCGACACCCCGGCAACTACTGGATCAGCTCGAGTATGAGTTGAGTGCAGGAGAGCAGCGTTTACGCCAGGTGGAGCGCTATGTGACCTCCGAAACCTTCGTGGTGGAGAGCCGTTTTCGCCAGTTGTAAGATTGGCCTGTTGTGCCATATCCATCCCTGCCGGAGGGCAATAGATGAACAATAATTCCGCCCGTAGACGTGCAGGTGTAGTATTAACCACATTGATGAAGATTGTTTTTACTGTCGCATTGACCTATGGCCCGGCCGGTGCCGCTGGCTTGATAGTCAAAAATGTCAGCCGTAAGCCGCTGCGCTGGTTGCTGCTACTGCTGCTGGAACCGATGTTAAAACGCGCCATGACGGCAACTGCGGGCCAATTTGCCAAGGAGAAGCATGAAACGACTGCAAAATGAGATCAGCTCATTGGTTAACCGTGGGATGGATCGCCATCTCCGATTAGCGGTAACCGGCCTAAGCCGCAGCGGTAAAACCGCCTTTATCACTTCTTTGGTGAATCAATTACTTCATATTCACAGCGGTGCGCGTTTGCCGCTGTTTTCTGCTGTGCGTGAAGAGCGGCTACTGGGTGTAAAGCGCGTGCCACAGCATGATCTGGGCATTCAGCGCTTTACCTATGATGAAGGGCTGGCTTCGTTGTACGGCACACCACCGAACTGGCCGACGCCGACACGCGGTGTCAGTGAGATCCGTTTAGCGCTGCGTTTTCGTTCCGGTGATTCGCTGTTACGCCATTTTAAGGAGACCTCGACGCTGTATTTGGAAATTGTCGATTATCCGGGTGAATGGTTGCTTGATTTACCTATGTTGGAGCAGGATTACCTAAGCTGGTCGCGCCAAATGGCGGGCTTGTTACAGGGGGATCGTGCCGAATGGGCCAAGCCCTGGCTGACACTGTGCCAACAGTGTGATCCACTGGCACACGCTGATGAAAATCAGCTGGCGGCGATTGCGCAAGCCTATACCGATTATCTGATTCGCTGTAAGAGTGAAGGGTTGCACTTTATTCAGCCGGGGCGCTTTGTGCTGCCCGGAGACATGGCGGGTGCGCCCGCGTTGCAGTTTTTCCCGTGGCCAGATGTGAATGGAGCTGGCGAATCGCGGCTAGCTCAGGCGGATAAGCACTCTAATCTGGGCATGTTGCGCACCCGTTTTAACTATTACTGCAACTCGGTGGTGAAAGGTTTTTACAAAGAGCACTTTGTCCGTTTTGATCGACAAATTGTGTTGGTCGATTGCCTGCAACCTCTGAACAGCGGGCCACAGGCGTTTAATGATATGCGTTTGGCGCTCACACAATTAATGCAGAGTTTCCATTATGGAAAGCGCACGCTATTTCGTCGCCTATTCTCGCCGTGTATCGATAAGCTGATGTTTGCTGCCACCAAAGCAGATCATGTCACGGCAGATCAGCACGCGAATCTGGTCTCGTTGCTACAGCAACTGGTGCAGGAGGCGTGGCAAAATGCTGCTTTTGAAGGGATCAGCATGGATTGTGTCGGCCTGGCCTCGGTACAGGCCACTGAAAGCGGGATTGTCGATCATCATGGGCAAAAAATACCGGCATTGCGCGGTAATCGCCTGATTGATGGTACGCCGCTGACGGTCTTTCCCGGCGATGTGCCCGCCCGTTTGCCGGGGCCAGCATTCTGGCAGCAGCAGGGGTTCCATTTTGATGAGTTCCGCCCGCAAGCGGTGAATGTCGATAGCCCATTACCCCATATTCGGCTGGATGCAGTGATGGAGTTCTTATTGGGAGATAAATTGCGATGAGCGAGCCTTTAAAACCACGGATCGATTTTGAGCAGCCCTTGCAGCCACTGGATGAGCCAATATTAAAAGCGGCGCAGGCTTTTGATCCACAAACTGCGGAGAACTTCTATCCTGCGGCACCGGAGTTGGATGCTGAAGATGAAGAGGGGCGAGTGGAGGGGTTGGTCAATGCGGCGCTGAAACCAAGACGCAGCTTGTGGCGAAAAATGGTGACCGCCGGTTTGGCGCTGTTTGGTGTTAGTGTGATTGCCCAGTCAGTGCAGTGGGTCAATCAGGCATGGCAACAGCAAGATTGGATAGCACTGGGGGCCACTACTGCGGGTGGTATGATTGTGCTGGCGGGTGTCGGTTCGGTGCTGACCGAGTGGCGGCGCTTATATCGTCTACGCCAACGGGCGGAAGAGCGCGATATTGCGCGCGAACTTTTGGTCAGTCACGGTATCGGCCAGGGGCGGGCTTTTTGTGAAAAGCTGGCACGTCAGGCGGGGCTGGATCAAGGGCATCCGGCACTCCAGCGCTGGCAAGCTTCGCTACATGAAACCCATAACGATCGGGAAGTGGTTGAGTTATATGCCAAATTAGTACAACCAGCGCTGGATAATCAGGCGCGGGCGGAGATCAGCCGCTATGCTGCCGAATCGGCGCTTATGATTGCCGTCAGCCCATTGGCGCTGGTGGACATGGCGTTTATCGCCTGGCGTAATATTCGACTGATCAATCGTATTGCTGCTCTGTATGGCATTGAGTTGGGGTATTTCAGCCGCATTCGCTTATTCCGCTTGGTGCTGCTAAATATTGCCTTTGCCGGTGCCTCTGAGCTGGTGCGGGAAGTCGGCATGGATTGGTTATCGCAGGATCTGGCTGCGCGGTTATCAGCCCGTGCAGCGCAAGGGATTGGTGCCGGTTTACTGACTGCTCGGTTGGGTATCAAAGCTATGGAACTGTGCCGCCCCTTGCCGTGGATGGCGGGAGATAAACCTAAGTTAGGTGATTTCCGCCGCCAGTTGATTAGCCAGCTGAAAAATACGCTGCCGAAAAAAGATAAATCTAACCAATAGTGGCACGCCACTGATCCGCAGCAATAACTATTTCAGCCGTGGATCAAAGGAGAACGACAGGGGTTTGACGCTGTTCAGACAGAGCTGAAACTCTTTGTGGTGTGGATTGACCAACATATTGTTTTCTGAAGGCACCAGTGTGGAGGGAACCAGTAATCCAACTGAGGATGCTGATCCCAGCCACTCGGTGCCCAGATCCATGGTGGAGGCCGGTGCGGGATCGCTGCGCCAGTCAGTGGGCCAATCCGGCCGCTGCAACAGCATGATATGGCTGTCATCAATCTCAATTTGAAATAACTCAAACTCGCTGAGCGTTGAGCTGTCCTGGATATGCACCAGTGTTTCCAGCATGGCTAACGACACACTGCTGGCCAGATAGATAGCCGCGTGCCCTTTATGATTCCAGCGCCCACCATAAATTTCAGCGCCATAACCGGTCCAGGTTGATGCCAGATAACGGCGCATCACGATGCGATAGAGCATCATAAATATCGGCCCATGGGGTTGAAGTTCATTGCGTCATTATCCCTCGATTAAACTTATCCCTGTATCCAGCTGGCCGTGACGTTAGGAAAATACGCCGTGCTCCAACCGCCCAATGAGGTCACAAACTTCCAATGCGCCGGTTTCTGTCTCAAGTAAAGAGTCTGGGCTGATATGCCCCAACCCCTTAATTGGTGTTGACATCCAGGTGATGGCCTTGCCCTTATCGCCGCCAAAAAGATCAACTGCCGCATCCATCACGCGGACGAAACGCGCAATTCGCTCACTCTCTTCTGGCGTAAAACGGCCATCATGGGTACGTCTACGCGTCAGGCTACGGCTGGGGATCCCCGTCGCACGTAATATTTCAGCTTTAGGCATCGAGGCCCAAAGGTGAATACTGTCGATAACATCAACAGAGAATCCCAACTTAATGCTGTCAACCAAGACGGTGCCACGGCTGGCGGGCAAACCAATCTCACGCCATAGTGCGCCAGTTTTGCTCGCAGGTGTTGGGTGATATGCTCTCATATAACCTCCTCGGTCATTTGGCTACATCTACTATAGCCAACTGGCCGATATAAAGCAAAGTGTCACCTGATCTTGACGAGGGAAGTTGACGCATTCAGCCATTATATTATTCTGAATTATTAATATAAAAAATAATATGCCGCTATATATGTCGGTGTTAAGGGTTGATGATCTTACCTTAGTGTGCTGAGGGCGTAAAAAAAGAAGCAAAAAGCCGATTCCTGTCAACTTTTGCTGACAGATTGCTTCATCAGTAAGGGGGGACAGGGTATTATCATAGGCAGAATTCCGCACCTGCCATATATAAGGTCGATACTGATGCGCTTGGAAGTTTTTTGCGAAGACCGAATCGGTCTCACCAGAGAGTTACTTGATCTCTTGGTTTTACGCAGCATTGATTTACGGGGGATCGAAATTGATCCAATTGGTCGCATCTATCTGAATTTCTCTCAACTGGATTTCAGCGTATTTAGCGCATTAATGATGGATATACGCCGCATTGATGGCGTAACTGATGTCCGCACCGTCTCCTTTATGCCATCAGAGCGAGAGCACCGCTCACTGCGCGCACTGCTTGAATCGATGCCTGAGCCGGTCTTCTCTATCGATTTAAAAGGTAATCTTGAGCTAGCCAACCCGGCGGCCCGTGATCTATTCTCCCTCAATGAGGAGAAAATTCGCCACAAAACTGCGGGCAGCCTGCTGGGTGGCTATAACTTTGCCCGCTGGTTTGAGGGGGGCGAAACTGCACCTCATACCGAACGTGTGTTGATCAATAATCAAGATTATCTGATGGAGATCACTCCTATCCAGCTCGAAGACGAAAATCAGCAAAATCAAACCGTTGGCGCGGTGGTGATGCTAAAATCTACCGCCCGCATGGGGCAGCAACTGCAAATCTTATCGGTCAACGACGATACTGAATTTAAACAGATCGTGGCGACCAGCACTAAAATGCGTCAGGTGCTTGAGCAAGCTCGCAAGTTAGCCATGCTGGATGCGCCACTGTTGTTGGTGGGTGATACCGGCACGGGGAAGGATCTCTTGGCGCGGGCCTGTCATCTGCGAAGTCCACGCGGAAAAATGCCTTTCCTCGGGCTTAACTGCGCTTCATTGCCAGATGATGTGGTTGAGAGCGAGCTGTTCGGCTATGCCGCAGGGGCTTATCCCAATGCTATTGAAGGTAAAAAAGGCTTCTTTGAGCAGGCCAATGGTGGTTCAGTGCTGCTGGACGAAATCGGCGAAATGTCACCTCGTATGCAGATCAAACTGTTGCGTTTTCTCAATGATGGCACTTTCCGCCGTGTTGGCGAGGAGCATGAGGTGCATGTCGATGTGCGGGTGATTTGCGCCACGCAAAAGAATTTAGTGGAGTTGGTACAGCGTGGTGAATTCCGCGAGGATCTCTACTATCGCCTCAATGTGCTGACAATTACTTTGCCGCCATTACGTGAGCGTCAGGCCGATATCATGCCGCTGACGGCGCTGTTTGTTGCTCGTTTCTCCGATGAACAGGGCGTGCCTCGACCAAAACTGGCCCCTGAGCTCAGCAGTTTCCTGACCAGCTACGGTTGGCCGGGTAACGTGCGGCAACTGAAAAATGCCATCTATCGCGCCTTGACCCAGTTAGAAGGTTCAGAATTGCGGCCGCAAGATATTATTTTGCCGGAATTTGAAGTTGAAGCCGCACTAGGGAGTGAAGTGCTCGATGGTTCGCTTGATGAGATAAGCAAACGGTTCGAACGTTCTGTTCTGACCCGGCTTTATCGCAACTATCCGAGCACGCGGAAACTGGCTAAGCGGCTGGGTGTTTCCCACACCGCGATTGCCAATAAGTTACGCGAATATGGTTTAAGCAGTAAACGGCCGGTGAGTGATGAGAGTGAAGACGAGTAAGCAGACAAGTTATCAGTGATAAAATTTTCATAAAAAAACGGCTGAACCCCGAAAGGACAGCCGTTTTGAATCTATACTCCGGTTTGATTCAAACCGAGAATTGTCGACTTATTTCAGTGCTGCCAGTGCGGCATCATAGTTTGGTTCAGTAGTGATTTCGTTAACCAACTCACTGTAGATCACGTTGTCCTGTCCATCCAGAACCACCACAGCACGTGCAGTCAAACCAGCCAATGGGCCTTCAGTAATAGCCACACCGTAAGCTTGTTTGAAGTCAGCGCCACGTAAAGTTGACAGTGTAGTCACGTTGCTCAGACCTTCTGCACCGCAAAAACGTGATTGGGCAAATGGCAAGTCTGAGGAGATGCAAAGAACTACAGTGTTCTCAAGTTCGCCTGCCAGTTGATTGAATTTACGTACCGATGCCGCACAAACACCAGTATCAATACTTGGGAAGATATTCAGGACTTTACGTTTGCCAACGAAGTTGCTCAAGGCCACGTCAGATAAATCTTTCGCTACCAAAGTAAAGTCTTTCGCTTTATCGCCCACTTGCGGCAATTGACCGGCGACGGTCACTGGATTGCCTTGAAAATGTACGGTTTGTGTCATTGTTTGCTCCCTTTTACAGATGTGTAACACGAAGTTCAGTTTAAGGTAACAATGGCAGCTTGGATATGAGAAATTTGCCAAATACCGGAGATTTTGTTTAGGTTAGATTCTAACGTCGGGTGCCAAAGTCCGAATACTGCCAAGGAGCCATAATTGAGAACAATGCGTTTCTACCCTGAGGCCTGGCCTCTACACTCTGCGTTTGTTATTTCCCGTGGTAGCCGTACAGAGGCGAAAGTGGTGGTGGTCGAAATTGAAGAAAATGGCATCCTGGCGTTTGGCGAATGTACGCCATATCCCCATTATGGCGAAAGTGAATCTTCGGTGATGGCCCAGCTTGCCTTGGTCGTAAGCGCCATAGAAGAGGGGGGGGCACGAGGCGCGTTACAGCAACTTTTACCCGCTGGGGCGGCAAGGAACGCGGTGGATTGTGCGCTATGGCAACTGGAGTGTTTGCAGCATCAGCAAAGTTTATGGCACATGAGCCAGATATCGCCAGTCGCTCATATTGCAATGGCCCAGACGGTGAGCATTGGTGCGCCAGAAACCATGGCGTATAGTGCCAGCGCATTGGCGCGACAGGGTGCCAATCTACTGAAAATCAAGCTTGATGACCATCTTATTGCCGAGCGATTAGTGGCGATCCGCAGTGCTGCGCCTGAAGTGACGTTAATCGTCGATGCTAATGAGTCTTGGCACCCTGAGGGTTTGGCGGCCCGTTGCCAGCTACTGGCTGATTTAGGCGTCGCCATGCTTGAGCAGCCATTGCCTGCGCGTCAGGACGATTGTTTGCAGAATTTTATTCATCCGTTGCCCATTTGCGCTGATGAGAGTTGCCACACGCGAGCTGACTTAGCCGGTCTGGTTGGTCGCTATGATATGGTCAATATTAAGCTGGATAAAAGTGGTGGACTCACTGAGGCATTGCTGTTGGCCGAGCAGGCGAAATCACTGGGATTCGCCATTATGCTCGGCTGCATGTTGTGCACTTCCCGCGCCATTCGAGCCGCATTACCTTTGGCTCCGGGTGCTCGCTTTGTTGATTTGGACGGCCCCACTTGGTTGGCGCAGGATGTTGAGGGTGGGCTGCGCTTCTCAACCGGGGCGATTGATCTATCGACTTAATCAGTTAGCGTCAATAAATCAATCAATGCCGCCAGATAGCACTCACTGGCGGCATCAGCAGAGATTGGCGGTAATTCTGCGGTGATACAAGGTAAATGGCGATCTGCGCACCAACTGCCAAAGGAGCCGGGTGTGGCGTAACCCACACTGGTGACCAGCGGCAAGTTAAAATTAGCCGCCAGCCGTGCACCCAGCGCAGAGCTATCAGGATCCTCAATGCAGGCCAGCGGTTCATGGAATGAAACTACCCAACGCGGTGCCAACTGAGTAATTAATTCACATAAAGCCTGGGTTTCCGGCTCAGATCCCGCCTGTTCGCCTGCCGATAACAGTACATCTCGCGCATCAGCCACACTGTTCCAGCGATAGACCGTCTCTCCTGACTGCCAGTTTTCGGCGGGGAAATTACGATTAAGATCAACCCCATTGGCATTCGCCCGTAGCCCCAATTGGCAACCATCTGGATTGACTGCCAACACCACGTGGTGGCGCTGCTGTTCCGGTGAGATAGTGCGCAGCGCACAGGAGAGAGCAACAATGGCGGCGCTCTCATCCCCATGGGTTCCGGCGATAATCAGCCCAGGATTTACCGATAAGTGGGAGGCGGGGAAATAGTGCAGCGGTGCACCCAGCAGAGATTTGCCATAGGGCTGGCCTAAGTTGACCAGATTTCCGCGCGCTGAGCGAGGCCGATGTTGACTCATAATACTCCCTGTTATCGCGAAAACATAAATATTACCGTTAAACATAGCATCTAACATTATTACTTTGAATCAATAAGATAAGTTATTTTTTTGATAGACAAAATAGAGATTAAACAAAAACAGGGGCGAAATTCAATTACTGATTACGGTGTTGAGGGCTGGCGATATTCCACATTGTCATTGAATGCACTATTTTTTATTTTCCCATCGTCACTCAGGCATTTAATCTGCTAGTTTATGTTTATTCGGCTTTTTTTGTTTTCGCTAACAAAGAACAATTTGCTGACAAATAACAACAACTCGCTGACATGGAACAACAACGAAAAGGTTATCAATTATGCGCTATTTCCGTTATGCATTGTGTGCCGCATGGGTTGGCTCAGCATTGGGCACGGCAAGTGCCGCTGATCTCCCCGCTGGCACGGTACTGGCTGAGAAACAAGAAATTGTTCGTCACCTTAAAGATGAACCGGCATCCCTTGATCCGATGAAAGCCGTAGGGCTAATAGAGGCACAGGTTGACCGGGACCTGTTCGAAGGGCTGGTTAACCAGAATGCGCAGGGTGAAGTTATTCCAGGTGTCGCCACCAACTGGCAAACCACCGATAATCAAACTTACATCTTTACGTTACGTAAAGATGCGAAATGGTCTAATGGCGATCCGGTGACGGCGCAAGACTTTGTCTATAGCTGGCGTCGTTTAGTTGCCCCTAAAAGTTTATCTCCTTTTGCCTGGTTTGCTGAGCTGGCCGGCGTAGAAAATGCCCAACAAATCATTGCCGGAAAAATGCCACCAGAAAGTTTGGGGGTGAGTGCCGTTAATGATCATACTTTAAAAGTTAAGCTCATTCGGCCGGTGCCTTATTTCCCCAGTTTGACGGCTAATTTTAGCTTATTCCCAGTGCCACAAGCCATTGTTGAAAAGTACGGCAGTGACTGGACGAAAGTCGGTAATCTGGTCGGAAACGGCGCATTTAAATTGCAAGACCGCGTGGTCAATGAGAAATTAGTTTTGGTGCCGAATGAACACTATTGGGACCACGCTCATACTGTCTTGACTAAAGTGACCTTTATTCCAATCAATCAGGAAGCGAATGCCACTAAACGTTATCAGGCAGGGGATATCGATATTACCGAGTCTTTTCCGAAGAATTTATATCAGAAACTGTTAAAAGATATTCCGGGTCAGGTTTATACGCCGGATCAGCTCGGCACCTATTATTACGCCTTTAATACCCAGCGTGCGCCGACCAATGATGTTCGGGTACGCAAAGCATTATCTTATGCCATTGATCGTAAGATTATTGCTGAAAAGGTATTGGGCACGGGTGAGAAACCAGCTTATCGCTTTACCCCTGATGTTACCGCCAATTATCACCCGGTGGCGAATGTCTTGCAGCAACAAGATCAAGATGAGTTGGATGCGCAAGCCAAGGCACTGCTCCATGCTGCGGGTTATGGCCCGGATAAACCGCTTAAATTATCATTGTTGTACAATACATCTGACAACAATCAGAAATTAGCCATTGCCATTGCTTCGATGTGGAAGAAAACATTGGGTGTGGATGTGCGGATGATTAACCAGGAGTGGAAAACCTACATTGATAGTCGCAATACCGGTAATTTTGATGTAGTACGTGCATCATGGGTGGGCGACTACAATGAACCATCGACCTTCCTGTCGCTACTGACCTCGATGCACAGTGGGAATATTGCCAAATTTAAGAGTGCGGATTATGACCGCCTGCTAAATGAAGCGGGCCGACAGACGAATCCCAAATTATTAAATGATGATTATAATAAGGCCGAGCAGATTATTGCGGAGCAGGTGCCGATAGCGCCAATATATCAATTCACCAATGGGCGCTTAATTAAGCCATGGGTGAAAGGCTACCCCATTACCAACCCGGAAGATGTCGCATATAGCCACACCCTGTACATTATCAAACACTGAATATCATTTTTTTGATCTGTTGTGATGTGAAAATAAGTAAGCCGCCGGTAATTATCGGCGGTTTTGCATTTTAACTACATTAAATAATCAATAGATGAAATTTATTTTGCAGTTTTATGTTGGGATTGCTTAGGTACAATCGCCGCGATGGAGATCATAAATCCTGTGAGAGACGCTATGATCAAGGGAAAGATAAATGCATCTGAAGATCTCAATGGATTTTGTATATCGAAAAGAATCAAAAAGAAAAATGCGCTGGTTGCAAAAGTCGATGATGCATATAATTCGTTCAGTTTATATTGCAGATTCTCTAATGCGAATGGCGGCGTCTTTTTTGAAAGACAATCCCAAACAATATGAACTGCCATATAAGAGATACAGATGATGCAGTAGAACCTCGTTAGCTCATCGGTGGTTTGCGGCGAGTACCAGTGAGAAGAGAGCTGCCCCAAATCAGGTTACCAAGCCATTTTTCAGATAAATTCCTGCGGTTATTGCGCCCCCCAGAGCGGCAAATGTAAGTGCAAAGGATGCGGTAACAGTTAATGCGGGTACGAAGAAAGATAAGCAACCCGTCATTGCAAACCCCGCGCCTGCGCCACCAATTAATGCTTTCATTAATGTTATGATACTGATTTCCATAATCAATATTCCTTTAACCTATGACTGTTATCCATTGGGGCGAATTGTATATCAAAGTATCTACTCTCTCGTGATCTTTAACATTACATATCCTTAGTCATTGGTTATCCGAGTACATCCCCTTTAAAGATCAGGTAGCTAGCGCTACACTGAGCTAATTGCATGATAAATGCCGAATTGAGGATAGTGTTGTGGATGTAGTCGAAGGGAAAGCACTTCAAGTCTCAGATGCAGTTTATGCCTATCAGTTGGACGGTAAGGGCGGCGTGACATCAATCACTCCTGATGCGCTCGCCACTGCGGAGCAACCTTGCTGGTTGCATCTGGATTACACTCACCCGGCAAGTGCCGACTGGCTGCAAAATACCCCACTGCTGCCGGAGGTGGTGCGTGACGGACTGGCCGGTGAGAGTGTGCGCCCCAAGGTTACCCGCTTAGGCGATGGCACTATGATAACCCTGCGGGGTATCAATTTTAATAATGATGCTCGCCCCGATCAGCTAGTCACTATCCGAGTCTATATGACGGATAAATTGATTGTTTCAACCCGTCATCGCAAAGTTTACTCCATTGATGATGTGCTGAATGATTTGCAAAGTGGCACTGGCCCGACAAACAGTGGCAATTGGCTGGTGGAGATTGTTGATGGCCTGACTGACCATACCAGCGAATTTATTGAAGATTTGCACGATAAAATTATCGATCTTGAAGATGACTTACTGGAACAGAAAATCCCGCAGCGCGGGCAAATGGCCCTGCTACGCAAACAGTTGATTGTCTTGCGTCGCTACATGGCACCCCAGCGGGATGTCTTCTCACGACTCGCCAGTGAACGGCTGCCATGGATGAACGATGATGATCGGCGTCGTATGCAGGAGATCTCAGAGCGCCTGGGGCGTGGTTTAGAGGATTTAGATTCCAGCATCGCGAGGACTGCGGTGCTGTCCGATGAAATTAGTTCATTAATGGCCGATGCAATGAACCGGCGAACTTACACCATGTCGCTACTGGCGATGGTATTTTTACCGACCACCTTTCTAACTGGCCTGTTTGGGGTCAACCTGGGCGGGATCCCTGGTAACACAGACTCTTTTGGTTTCGCGACATTTTGCATGATGTTGGTGGTTTTAGTATTAGGTGTTGCCTGGTGGTTAAAGCACAGTAAATGGCTCTAGATAGCAATGAATAGTGGAGTAAAAGAGTAGGGCAGACAGGGGTTAATCACTGCAAAATTGAGCCATATCAACATTTGAGGGTAATGACTCAGGCATTATCACTTTGCAGGTGAATGCAACGTCAAGCGATGGGCGTTGCGCTCCATATTTGTAATACTTTTATTTTTGAATTACTGCATAGCACATAATTGTTACGATGCCGATGTTGTCTCAACATCGGCATTTTTTTTATGTTTTTTTTAGGTAAAACAGTCGACTGAGTCAAACAATCGAGAGTCGCCTCATCCCAAACACTAAACTGAATGAGGCGATAGTTGCTGGAGTTTACTTAATTTCTACCACGTCGAGGCGTACCAGCGGCTTATTTTCATTCTCTTCGTCACTTTCCGGTTGCCAGCCTACCGGTTGCAGTGGCAACTCTTCGCGATCAAACGCCAGATCACCGCCGTCAACCACCTCGCTGTCGTGCGTAATACCTTTAAAATCAAACAATTTATGGTCATTTAAGTGCGACGGCACCACATTTTGCATGGCGCTAAACATCGTTTCGATGCGACCCGGATACTGTTTATCCCAGTCACGTAACATGTCTTTGATCACCTGACGTTGCAGATTAGGCTGCGAGCCACATAAGTTACAAGGAATAATCGGATACTCTCTTACCACGGCAAACCGCTCAATATCTTTCTCACGGCAGTAGGCCAGTGGGCGAATGACGATATGTTTACCGTCGTCGCTCATCAACTTAGGTGGCATACCTTTCAGCTTCCCGCCATAGAACATATTCAGAAACAGCGTTTGCAAAATATCATCACGATGATGACCCAAAGCTATCTTGGTCGCCCCTAACTCAGTGGCGGTGCGGTACAAAATTCCACGGCGTAGGCGAGAGCAGAGTGAGCAGGTGGTTTTTCCTTCGGGGATAATCTCTTTCACTATCCCGTAGGTATTCTCTTCCACAATCTTATATTCTACGCCCTGTTTATCCAGATAAGCTGGTAGAATATCTTCCGGGAAGCCCGGCTGTTTCTGATCCAGATTAACGGCGATCAAGGTGAAGTTGATTGGTGCGCTTTTTTGCAGGCTTTGCAAAATATCCAGCATGGTATAGCTGTCTTTGCCCCCAGAAAGGCAGACCATTACCCGGTCACCCTCTTCAATCATATTAAAATCAGCAATCGCCTGACCGACATTACGGCGCAAGCGTTTTTGTAATTTGTTCAAATCGTATTGAGTTTTTTGATTAACCACTTGTTTATCTTGCATTTATTCGTGACTCATATTCAGTTAGGGGCATGGCAGGGCATTGTTGCTATGGCATAAGTTTATCATTCAACAAGCATATATATTAGTGTTTTCATCTAGGGCAGCAGTGCTGCGGCTCTTGGCGTTGGCGGCGGGAGCTGCCTTATGGGTATGAAATGGCTCACAAAAGAGGGCGGAATTATTATCGTAACTTGCAACAACTAACTCTTTATGATGTAGCGGATTCAACGGATTGTTATTGTGTCAGAGCAGGCAAAACTTAAAAGAGAATGAACTCTTTTAAGTTTTGCTATTGAACGGACAAAGCAGGGCGTTCATGTCAGAATATGCTGCTTTGGGATATCAAACGTCTCTACCGTAATGAGTTTATTATTGGCGTGTCGACATTGGATAATATTAAGCAGAAACTCAATTATGTTGATCAGGATAATGACGGCAATGGCACCCTGGAGCGCTACCGCAAAAAAAACTTCTATTGGTATCAAAATGTTATTAGCACCAATGGCGAAAATTTATAGTCTCTAACGAGCAATAGTTTTCCGTTACTAAAAAAGCCAGTCAGAGAAAAGCTGACTGACTAACGTGAAAGGTTATGTGAAATTATTTGAATTGATGATTGTCTTAATAATGGCCCCATTTTCAATATCGACATAGTCGGCAACAATAATACCCAAAAACTGCTTGCCTCTATATTTTTTGCAGAACCAAATATTCATTCCATCAATCATGAAATGGCCTTTAGCACCGGAATAGGGCGATAGCAGGCCCGATACGCTGGTGAAGTTAATATATAAGTTTGTGAGATTCTCATTTTTTGCCCTCTTTAATAAGTTTTCGACAAATTTCCTTTTAAAATGTATGCTCAAACCGGTATAGCCCTCATAATCATCTTGGACATAGATATTAAAGCCACCATTTTTAATTGAAAATGTCGCATCATCTTTCCAGGGGGTTGCATTAATACCTATATTGCCTCCATTATAACGCCGAAACAGAACTATCTTACCTCTAACTTCACCAATCATGGGGATATCATTAGCCAAATAAAACTTATTCTTATGAGGCGTAATATAGTGTTTGAATATGACTTCAGCAAAGCTTTTTGTGCTATTCTCTACTGTATGTTCTTGTTTGACAGATAAAATAATAAACTCTGTTGGGTTTTTATGTAAGAAATCAATGCAAGAAATAATAATATCACCAAAGTATTGGTTTAGAAATACAGAACCATGGTGCATGGTCAAAATATTATCAATAAGGCGGCATCGTGCATCCAGGAACCGTATGCCATTATTAAGTTGTGTTTTTATATTCCAGATTTGTGTTTGGGAGAAGCCGCCACCAAAAGTACTGATATGGAATGAGGCGGAATCATGTGTTCCTGGGATGGATATATGACTGAGTGACGTATTATCCCTTAAGCGCGACATCCAATTATTCAAGCCCATAAAACCTCCTTGTGATTAAAAACTAATATATATTCCGACATTAAAAAATGCCATCAAAGCGATGCTTATTTCCTGATACAATAAATATTGAATCAGCGATAACGTACCACCTCACTTAATATTCAGATATTCCAACTTAAGATGATCGAGTCATAAAAATTGTCACTAAAAAAGCCAGTCAGTAAAATGAACTGCACCCCAAATGTTGGACACTCAACAAAGTAAGGTGCAGTTTTTTATG
>NZ_CAWQAF010000078.1:0-1134 GCF_963892745.1 Yersinia sp. Marseille-Q3913
AAATGATAATGGTAGCCTGACTGAATTGGATCTCGGAAATTGTTATCAGCCAGCGATGGGGAAGTTATTACGAGTATTGGATTATAATTTCATTACCAATGACGGCTTTATTCTGACACCACAATGGCCGGCTGAACTACAAAATGGCAATAAGGCGTTCGAGCCTATTATGTTGGCACAATATTCCCCATTGAGTGATAGTCGTTATCACGCGCTACTGGCTGACCACCTTCCACAGGATATTACCACTCGTTTCGATATTTCGGGTGGGAAAAATGGCCACAGCGTGACGCATCTGATTAAGCAACCATCAGGTGAGGAAACTATTCTGTTGAAAACTTTGTTGCCGCTGCATGTCCAGTTATCTGTTGATGAAATGCCAATATTGATGGGGTATTTACCTAATTATGAATTGTTAGGCGATAATGGCAGTAATGTTTTTCTTGCCCAACATGGCAAGGGATTATTATCAGGAGGCGGTGGTAGTGATCATTATATTGTTCAACATAACCCAACTGGCCCGATGGAGATTGTTATTAATAACTATGATAGTGACAAGACTACCGATATTCTCAGTTTTGAAGGGGTAGAGGCGAATGAGTTTGTTGTCACTGCCGATGGGCAAGATGTTATTTTAACCCATAGAAAAAAACCGGCAGAGTATAATCATTTCCGGCTGGTGAATTATCTTAAGGATGAGAGTTATCGTCATCTGGTATTCCTGGACAGTAGTGATCCATTAATGCGTGAAGATAATAATCTAACCGGGGTGAGGGTACATCAGATTGAGTTCGACAAGAGTGGGAAACTGTTTGTTGCACCGCGAGTTATAGACTTGACCAATGACAATGTTGACCCCAATTCTCCTTTGGATTGGTTACCAGATCTGATGGCGAGTATGCCGGAAACAGAGCGAGTTGCGGTGAGTGATAACCACCACCAGGGGCTGAAAAATAGCGGAACTCACTTCACGGTCAATACCGAATTGGGAGTTGCATAAATTTTTGCACTATAAATCTGGCGAGTCGTATTATCTGCTCGCCAGTTAAATCCAGCAAGCTGGCATGATAGCTTAAATAGGACTAACACCACCCGCTATATTAAAAAGTTATTTAATATAGCGGGTGGTGTTAT
>NZ_CAWQAF010000079.1:0-1117 GCF_963892745.1 Yersinia sp. Marseille-Q3913
GTACCAACCAGTAAATAAAACCAGTGATCGCTTTAGCTGGGATGCGAGTAAAGAGACAACCTATTGGCTGTTACGGGAGCAAATGGCAATAACCGCGCCAATCGAAATAACCTTATCGGCATTTATGGACGCAATCAGCAAAATGGTTCCTTTGGATTGGCAAGGTGATGTAAATAGTGAGTCATTCAAGCTGGCAGAAATGTACTGCGGCAACGTGACAGACATCTACGCCAAGGTAGGAGATCGTTATTTTGAGTTTCGTGACGTTGTCACTCTGAGCCACGAAGAAATAATCGAACAGATAGAAAAGGAGGTGTTAAGCCAAAACCAGAAATGAAAAAAGCAGACTTGCGTCTGCTCTCTCTGTCGGTTCAGCCCTAGGAAAGTTTAACCGACTATCAATTATCTATTGGAGTTAAGACTATGAAAATTGACGCTTGTATCATTGCACCAACTGCCAGTTTTGTAAAGCAGGCCCCGAAAAAACAGCAGCGCATGAACCATCCTGCAATTGCTGTAGAACAGATAAGCCTATCAAGCAAAGCGCGGGCGCGCCACATTGCCAAATGCCAGCTCAAAAAGAAGTCGGTCAGAGTACCGGCAATGCTTATCAGTGAACTGGGCCAGTTACTCCGCACGCTGGAACTTAAACGGGCTTATGCCTGATTAAGCGCACCGCTCCACTACGGGGCGGTATTCCATCAAATAGGAGTGATGCAATGAACGAAAAAACAGTTTTGAGTGCTACTTATTTAGTTATGGGCGCACTGGATCAACGCGAAGATTTTATTAAGGCGCTTGAGCGGTCGGCGGTCAGCGAGATGGACCTGATAGCGAACTTGATTTCACAGGCAAAAGGGCTAGAAGCTGTCGCTGAATATGTCTCCGAAAATTATGACTTAGCGGGAGTTTGGTTGTATGAAGTTGTAGAGCCGTTTGGCGCGGAGTTAATCAAATTTCATGATGTTCCTGATACATTTCTCGCGTCTGACGTTCTGGCTGTTTTTCTCAATAATTGGTTAAGTATTGATGAAAATGAAAGAAACGTATTCATCGATACTATTAAATATCTGTATCAGAATGCACTCGCTTAGTCTGAATATGATCCGTTAGATGC
>NZ_CAWQAF010000080.1:0-1104 GCF_963892745.1 Yersinia sp. Marseille-Q3913
ATTTTCATGATGGTTTCCTTTCAACAGGGGGTTAGTGAAGCGTTTTGACGAGCGCATTGATTTCTACGCTCGCCAATATTTGCAGAACGATGTAGCTGGCGTTGATTATCAGAAAGACGAAGTTGACGACCGCACAGGTTTTGGCGATTTTGTTGAGACTTTCTGTCTGCCAGAAGTAGGCAAAGGACTTGATAAGGTCTTGAGCATCATTCCCTCCGCTCAGAATAGACAAATGTACTGCGGCATCACGTGAGGGAAAGTTAAATCCAGTTAACATCAGTGCTTGGCCCAAATTTACCCCGGTACTGAGCTTGCGCCGCGTGGCATCAAGGCGCTCAAATAACCAAGGTGAGGCATACACACTAAGCAGATGGAGTGCCTGCTCCATCCGAATGGATGGATGCATCAAAGCAGCATAATTGAGCAGGAATGTCGCGCCCTCAGTCTCTTTATACACACTCCATGGAAAGAGTCGGTCGAGAACACGATTACGGAATTTTCCGGTCAAATTCGGCATGGTCCAAAGTATGGATATAATGGTCAGTGAAATCGCTAATAGCAGCAGAATCAAGTTGGAGACAAAGAATTCTGTTATACCGACGAACAACGCGAGTTTTCCTGTTAACGCTTCACGCGGAACAAGTGCCAGAAGGGTTGGAATATATTTTTCGTGAAGAAAATGCATCGCAACCAAGGTGCCGACACATAAAAATAACGGATATATTTGGCTACTAATGACTTTGTTTTTTAGCTTCCCGAGCGTATCGATATTTTGAATGGTACGTTTTAGCGCATTACTTAAATCACCGGTTAACCTAGCAGACATAATGATGGTGCTTTCACTGTGAGGAACCCAGGGTGACAAACCTTTGTCCAGAGTTTGGCCGGTGGTTAGTGCTGCGTGTATATCATTGAGGCAGTACATCAGAGAACTGCGTTCTTTTCTTTTTTGTCTAGCGGCGTATTGAAGTTTTGTTATGGCCTCTTTAAGTGAGGATTTGTTGTCGAGCAAGAAGGCCATTTGCTCATAAAGTTGTCGCCGTTCATTCATAAAGAAGGTTTTTCGGGCTACCCATGTATCGAGCCGAGAAAACCAGTCGGGAG
>NZ_CAWQAF010000081.1:0-1056 GCF_963892745.1 Yersinia sp. Marseille-Q3913
GTTAAAGAACTCCAGCAACATCTACTCAAGCGCCCGAAAGGTGATAGAGCGATGGTGCAGTTGTTATCTTTAATCGCTGATTATGGTGAAGATTTAGGCGTGACCGCGGCAGCCATAGCGTTAGACGAAGGGGTGCCTACGGTGGAAGCAGTACTCAATATTATTCATCGACTCACTGAACCCGTAATACCTACGTTCAAAATAAATGATATTCCACTGAACATCCCACCCCAGGCTAATTGTCAGCGTTACAACACGTTATTAAAAGGGATACCAAATGCAACGTCATGACTGTATTGAAATACTTAAACAATTAAAGCTCACTGCAATGGCTGAAAGTTTTGATGAAGTGGTCATTGATGGCATACGGCGTAAGCGCTCTACGATGGATATTATTGGAAATTTACTCACCACAGAGCAAACACAAAGACATATCCGCAGTATTGGCTACCGTATTAATCAAGCCAGGTTCCCACAGCATAAAACACTGTCTGATTTTGAGTTTGAACAAAGTCCATTAAATAAACCCAGCATTGAACTTCTGAATGACTGTGATTACATCAGAGAAAAACGTAATCTTATATTTGTTGGTGGTCCTGGTACAGGTAAAACGCATTTAGCCACGGCTTTAGGGATAAATGCGGCCACCAATGGGTTTAAAGTTCGCTTCTGGAATGTATTAGATTTGGTCAATAAGCTGGAATTGGACAAAGAAAGTAAACAATTTAAATTAACCAGTCAACTGACAAAGCTGGATTTAATTGTTTTAGATGAGTTGGGGTATTTGCCCTTTAGTCAAAAAGGAGGAGCTTTATTATTTCATTTAATCAGTCAATTGCATGAACATACCAGCATTATGATCACCACTAATTTAGCGTTTTCTGAATGGGTAAAACTATTTGCCGATGAAAAGATGACGGCAGCCTTATTGGATCGACTGGTTCATCATTGTGACATTATTGAAACAGGCAATGAATCATTTAGGTTCAAAAACCGGTCTTAAAGTGGCGCACTTTTAAAGCATAACTGTGGCTCACTTTTAGACCATAATTGACA
>NZ_CAWQAF010000082.1:0-1039 GCF_963892745.1 Yersinia sp. Marseille-Q3913
CCAACAACATTACTCTCGCTGGCCTGATTTGATTAACACATCACTTCGTGAGAATTCGACGCGCATCGCAGATAAAACTTGGGAACTCTTTGTGAGCGGGCAGGTAACTGAGCACGTAGCAGAACAAGTGATGGGATGGCGCGAATTTAACGAAAAACGGATAACAACATAATGAACAACGATTATTGCAACTGGTTAGATGCGGGTCGCGCCGTCACGATCTTTGGCATTCCAGTGCTGGTTTATCTGGTATTTATCGTGTGGTTTTTTTGGCCAAGTATGCTGATGTTCCTCTTCTGTGTCGGATTGTTGGTGTTTTACAAACTACTGGCTTTCTTTGATTACACCCTCACGGTGGTGTTCCAGCGCCTATTGCACCGATTGCGTGGCAACATCATTACCGGTCGTCCCTGGTGGTATCGAAAATTCTTTGAATAGGAGTCCTATATGATAATCCTCAGCTCTGGCCATCCTTACCAACCTGTTGGGAGGCACAATGAAAGCGACTGAATCAACCTACCTCGTTATTCCATTCGAACAATTGAAAGAAGCCAAACGGCAGGCAGGCAAGCTGGACAATGGTGAGAATGCGCTGGTGTTCGACCCTAATCGCAAAATGTGGTTTGCCAAAGAGGGCTCTGAACTCAACAATCTCGCTCGTTGGCGCATCGACAATACGTTGGCCACCGAAACTAATAACGATTCCACACAAGAGTTTGGCGATTTTATCCGCTCACTGGGAGGGGACCTTAAAGGCTCCCCCGAGATGGACGGAAAAACTCATCGAATATCGATGAATGATGACAAACGAGGTAATAAGTCTGGAGTTTATGTCGGTCATTTGGATGGCTTTGCCAATGGTTGGTTTGCTGATCATCGAGAGGGGCATCGAAATACCTGGTCATCGAATTCAGACAAGCCTGACCCCATTGTGTTAGCACACCGCAAGGCAATGGCAGCACAAGAGCAACTACGGCGTGAAGTGAGGATACGTAAAGAGCAAGATAAGAAAGCAGCCGAACTCACCACAGTATACGGG
>NZ_CAWQAF010000083.1:0-919 GCF_963892745.1 Yersinia sp. Marseille-Q3913
TTTTTTTTTCAAGCAACGGGTGGCATTGAACTCGTTGACCAACCCTTCGAGTGTTTTCATCGGCACATTGTCCTGATCGGGGCCAAGCAGGAACTGGCGTGCCGCATCAGGCGTATTGGCCTTGACATAGGCCTGTGCCTTGGTGACGGCAACGATTCCGATGGCCACGCCGACGCCGACCCAGAAGATGCGTTTGAACATCACTCCCCCTTCTCGTCGGTGTCGTTGACGGTGGTTTTCGCGGCGTTCTTCGCAAGGAAGGACTGACCCGTGGTTTTCAGCGCGTAGAAGGTGGAAGCGATCTTGATGATGGGCTTACCGAGGAAGGAGCCATACAGATCGGTCAACGCACCAACGTTGTTGGCGGTGGTGGAAGCCGCGGCGGAAATCTTGTTCACGTCTTCGAGCGACTTGTTGACCTGCTTGACGGTGGTCACGCCTTCGTCCAGCGCGGGGATGGCGTGTTCACCGGACTCCCGGACCGTCTGCGATATCTGATCAAACATCTTGCCCAGCCTGATCAGCGGATAGATCATGAAACCGGCCAATACTGCGAACGCGATGGCCGCGATCAGGCCAGCGATCTCTCCGACTCCCATTGTTTCCTCCTTGCGGTCACACTTACTCGCCTAAGGGTAGCACTCCTTCCCTATTTCTTGGCATACCATTGCATGCGCAGGGCGAAAACCGTGCGCGTAGGCGTATGCGGCTATAGGCGAAAGGCTGTCCTGCTGACGCTTTCGTTTGCGGCGTGCCGCCGTGGACCGTACGTGCTATTCGATATGTATTGCTTGCTATTTGCTACTTGCCGTACGAAACGATGGTCACGGCTTCGCCGAACGGCTTGTCGGTGTCGAAGTCGATCACGGTTACCGAACCATTGGCCGGGCGTTCGTTCAGATCGAGGTCAGGGCCGCCG
>NZ_CAWQAF010000084.1:0-951 GCF_963892745.1 Yersinia sp. Marseille-Q3913
CCAGCAACCCTCACAGGTCACCTTCAACGGCTTACAGAACGCTCCCCTACCCAACAACGCCTGAGCGTCGCTGCCGCAGCTTCGGTGCATGGTTTAGCCCCGTTACATCTTCCGCGCAGGCCGACTCGACCAGTGAGCTATTACGCTTTCTTTAAATGATGGCTGCTTCTAAGCCAACATCCTGGCTGTCTGTGCCTTCCCACATCGTTTCCCACTTAACCATGACTTTGGGACCTTAGCTGGCGGTCTGGGTTGTTTCCCTCTTCACGACGGACGTTAGCACCCGCCGTGTGTCTCCCGTGATAACATTCTTCGGTATTCGGAGTTTGCATCGGTTTGGTAAGTCGGGATGACCCCCTAGCCGAAACAGTGCTCTACCCCCGAAGATGAGTTCACGAGGCGCTACCTAAATAGCTTTCGGGGAGAACCAGCTATCTCCCGGTTTGATTGGCCTTTCACCCCCAGCCACAAGTCATCCGCTAATTTTTCAACATTAGTCGGTTCGGTCCTCCAGTTAGTGTTACCCAACCTTCAACCTGCCCATGGCTAGATCACCGGGTTTCGGGTCTATACCTTGCAACTAGACGCCCAGTTAAGACTCGGTTTCCCTACGGCTCCCCTATTCGGTTAACCTTGCTACAAAATATAAGTCGCTGACCCATTATACAAAAGGTACGCAGTCACACCACGAAGGTGCTCCCACTGCTTGTACGTACACGGTTTCAGGTTCTATTTCACTCCCCTCGCCGGGGTTCTTTTCGCCTTTCCCTCACGGTACTGGTTCACTATCGGTCAGTCAGGAGTATTTAGCCTTGGAGGATGGTCCCCCCATATTCAGACAGGATGTCACGTGTCCCGCCCTACTCATCGAGTTCACAGAATATGCATTTTTGTGTACGGGACTATCACCCTGTACCGTGCGACTTTCCAGACGCTTCCACTAACACATAA
>NZ_CAWQAF010000085.1:0-939 GCF_963892745.1 Yersinia sp. Marseille-Q3913
CTGATTCAGACTCTGGGCTCTTCCCCGTTCGCTCGCCGCTACTGGGGGAATCTCGGTTGATTTCTTTTCCTCGGGGTACTTAGATGTTTCAGTTCCCCCGGTTCGCCTTGCATGGCTATGTATTCACCATGCAATAGTGCAACGAATTGCACTGGGTTTCCCCATTCGGGTATCGTCGGTTGTCACGCTTCATATCAGCTTACCGACGCTTTTCGCAGATTAGCACGCCCTTCATCGCCTCTGACTGCCTAGGCATCCACCGTGTACGCTTAGTCGCTTAACCTCACAACCCGAAGGTGTCTTTTCTTTATTGGTGTGGCTGCGAACACACTCTGCGTCGTTGTGCAGTGCGCGCAATCCTCATGAACATGAAGTTCACTCCGGGTGCTGTGCGCTGTACGCCTTGCCGGGTATCTTCTCGCTCACACTGCAACAGTGAATTAACACATCGCATTGCGATTATTTGAGAGACTCTAATACCGATTACTCCTTATCTCAGTACATCTACGGAGAGATAAGTTTCAGCTGTATTGTTTCAATTTTCAGCTTGTTCCAGATTGTTAAAGAGCAATATCTTAAACACGACTTGTTAAAGTCATCTTTAAGATATTTTTAGTTCATAAAGAACCGGTGGATAATGTCTTTCACACATTATCGGAGTGGCGTCCCCAAGGGGATTCGAACCCCTGTTACAGCCGTGAAAGGGCAGTGTCCTAGGCCTCTAGACGATGGGGACACGAAATTTGACTCTCGAAGCACTGCTTCGAGAATTTCGTGTAGAGGCGAGAATTTGCCTGCAAATTCAAGCGACTGATGCAGTCAATACTCGATTTTGCGATGCACGTCTCACCCACCTACAGCAGGTTACCTTGCTCATTACATTCATCAGACAATCTGTGTGGACACTGCGCAATGCGTATCGTGAGGTAAGGAGGTGAT
>NZ_CAWQAF010000086.1:0-916 GCF_963892745.1 Yersinia sp. Marseille-Q3913
TCTTTACGTTCACCCGGAGGAAGTGATGAAATTGCGGTATATACCGTCAACCAAACACGTTCTCTGGCAACATAAGGCGACATTTTGACAATCTGTTCATCCACTAAATCGTCCAGTTCAAGCCCCAGCTTACGATATGCCAGTCTTTGAGGCTCAACCAGCCGCGTTATCTCTTCCTTTCCCCTCGTAGGATCGCGTTCGAACACAATACATAACTTTTGCCCCAAGGCTTTAAAATCGCCCGTTAAGGAGTCTCTGAGTTTCAGAACAAACCTGAGAAAGCTATCAGTCTCGGGTATGTCGCCCACAGTACGAGGCTCGGCTTCACTGAATTCTCTGAATGCGCCCAAAACCTCAAAGCAGCTGGCGTAATCATTGTTGTGTGTCACATGAATGTACGGCGCGGCTAATGAGGGGTGTCGGATTCTGTCGTCGGGAGTCAGCCCAATGACTGTGCGTAGGTCACAATACTGGGAAAAATCCCGTCCTAATGTGTAGCGAGAAAAATAAGCAAAAGCATCTTCGATTTTATCGACAATCATATTCAGCTCCGGGAGCAATAATCACGGTATAGGAGTGACCACCAGGTTGTATTGGCATCTAGCCCTGTGGTTGCCAGTCGTCCTTTGAGGCGACCGGGATGTAGCGCTAGTGCCAGATGGCGACAGCGAGACAGTAAGGATTCACGTTTTTCCTCCGGGAGACGTTTCAAAGCTTCACCGAATGCTTGAGGGTGCGTTGTCCCCCATGATTTGCGTACTGGTTTATCGTGAGAGGTGAGCCAATTGAGTAGAGCTTTAGCATCTTGCCGATATTCTTCACTGTCAGATTCAAGCGCCTGAGCTATGGCCCGTTGGAGATGATTGATATCCTCCGGTCGCAAGATTGGCAGATAGACAATGACCCCGGCTTCCGC
>NZ_CAWQAF010000087.1:0-896 GCF_963892745.1 Yersinia sp. Marseille-Q3913
CGCTTCTTCCGAGATGTCGTCCGGAAGCATGCGGGGTTCAGCTAGCACCTGACTGTGGCTGTAGTTTCTGACACCGGCAAACAGGCCAAACATACCGTAGTTCTGGAAGCGAAAGGGTTCGCTAAACTCAGGTTTTTCATACTCGTCCATGTCATGCCACGGCACAGGAGGAAACACGCCGTAGCTGACAGGCTTCCAGCCGTTTGCGGTTTTAATCTCCGCGCAGGTTTTTATATACGTTCCCATTTTTACTCCTTGCAGGGGTCAGGGTTTATGCCAGATCGAATTTAGGTTCAAATATTTCTTGCAGTAAACATTAAGGGATACACCAAAGCGGCTGAGCGTTTTGTAGAGAAACTATTCCTTCTGGGTTTGTTTTGATTTGGCGTTTTTAACGACCCGAATGACTGTTCTATCTGAAACGCCGCATAATCTGGCCGTTTCACGAATACTCAGCCCGGTATTGACCCGTAGCGCGATGATCCGTTCATGCAGTTCTCGATCTGCCTGCCGTCCCTTAAATTTCCCCGCCGCTATGGCTTTGGTTATCCCCTCTTCCTGGCGCCGGCGCCGGTCCTCATAATCTTTACGTGCAATGGCAGCCAGCATATCTAACATCATGCCATTGATCGCAGTTAACATATTCTTCGTGAATTTATCGCTGGCATTCACTGAAAACACCGTATGACTGGTCGGTAAATCCAGGCTAACCACAATCAGGTTTTTTTCCAATATTAACAATTTCAACTTGTGCCAACCTTCATCGTCTAGTCGCGAAAGCCGGTCTACTTGTTCAATGAGAATAATGTCACCAGGTGCCGCATCATCGAGCAGTCGTATAAGTTCTGGCCGCTGGAGTGACGCCCCGGACACATTTTCGGTGTACCAGCTGGCCA